>PKYJ01000050.1 GCA_003132605.1 Peptococcaceae bacterium
ATATTGTCAATCAGCAGCGTGCACTAGCTTAAACCGGGTAATTGATCTGTCAGAGGATGAATTTACAGAAAAAATCGTACTTGACCATTTATGGTGGGGGAGTGAATTGGATGGCTGGGTTGTTGACAGGAATTGTGCTCAAGGTGACTGCTTTCATCGCCTCGATGGGCTACTGGGGGATCGGCACCCTGATGGCGATCGAGAGCTGCAACATTCCCCTGGCCAGCGAGGTGACACTGCCGTTCGGTGGCTACCTGGTGTCAATCGGGAGGCTGACTTTTTTTGGTACCGCCCTGGCCGGCGCCATCGGCGGGACGGTCGGTTCCCTGGTCTCCTATTACATCGGCCTCTTCGGCGGGCGGCCCTTCCTGGATCGCTACGGGCGTTACCTGGGGGCGACCCCGGGCCGCCTCGCCCTGGCGGAGGCCTGGTTCAACCGCTATGACATCCTGACCGTCTTCTTCACCCGCCTGCTGCCGGTGGTCCGCACCTTCATCTCCCTGCCTGCCGGGGTCGCCCGGGTCAACATCGTGCTCTTCACCTTCTACACCTTCCTGGGCACCCTGATCTGGAGCCTGTTCCTTGTCTACGTCGGCTTCGTGCTGGGGGCGCACTGGGAGATCGTCAGCGCCTACTTCCACCGCTTCGACCTGCTGTTGCTGGCCGCCGCCATTCTGTTGCTGGCCTACTGGGTCTGGCGCCGCTGCACCAGATAGGCACCCCTCACCCCGTTTCCTACGGTAGGGGCGGCCCCTTGAAAAAAGGGGCCGCCCCTTTCCTTAAAATTGGTTAAAAACCGTGGTTTAAGGCAATACTTTTTTTGGTAATAATTTTACCACTAACCAAACTTTTAATCATTGCCGGAATCTGATCTTGTTAGGAGCTGTGGTTGCTATGGATAATGTCTTCGGTCTGAACGGCCTGCTGGCTTTCATCCAGATGTTTTTTATCATCGTGATCGGCCTCTATTTCTGGAACCTGCTCCGGTCCCAGCAGGGGTCAAAGGTGGCGGTCGACCGGGAGGTCAAAAAGGAACTGGAGAAGATCCAGTCGCTCAGGCGGATCTCCCTGGCGGAGCCGCTGTCCGAGCGAACGCGCCCGCGGCGCTTCGAGGAGATCATCGGCCAGGAGGACGGGCTGAAGGCGCTGCGGGCGGCGCTCTGCTGCTCCAACCCCCAGCACGTCCTGGTCTACGGCCAGCCGGGTGTGGGCAAGACCGCCGTTGCCCGGTTGGTGCTGGAGGAGGCCAAGAAGAACCCGCGCTCACCCTTCGGCGCCAATGCCAAGTTCATCGAGATGGATGCCACCACATCCCGCTTCGACGAAAGAGGAATTGCAGACCCGCTGATCGGGTCGGTGCACGACCCGATCTACCAGGGGGCGGGGCCGCTAGGCATGGCCGGTATCCCGCAGCCCAAACCAGGGGCGGTCACCAAGGCTCACGGCGGCATCCTGTTCCTGGACGAGATCGGTGAACTGCACCCGATCCAACTCAACAAGCTGTTGAAGGTGCTGGAGGACCGCAAGGTCTTCTTCGAGAGCGCCTATTACAACTCCGAGGACACCCACATCCCGGCCCACATCCACGATATCTTCCAGCACGGGCTGCCGGCGGACTTTCGCCTGGTGGGCGCCACCACCAGGCTGCCGGAGGAGATCTCCCCGGCCATCCGCTCCCGGTGCGTGGAGATCTTCTTCCGGTCGCTGCTGCCGTCGGAGATCAGGGTGATCGCCGAGAATGCCGCTTGTAAGATCAGCTTTGACTTTGGGCCCGGTGCCCTGGACGTGATCGAGAAGTACGCCACCAACGGGCGCGAGGCGGTCAACATCGTGCAGATTGCTGCCGGCCTGGCACAGTCCCGCCAGGAGCAGGAGATCACGGCGGCCGACGTGGAGTGGGTGGTCAACAGCGGCCACTACTCTCCCCGCCTGGAGCGCCGGGTGCCCGAGGAGCCGCAGGTCGGCCTGGTCAACGGTCTGGCGGTGAGCGGCCCCAATATCGGCACTTTGCTGGAGATCGAGGCCAGCGCCAGTCCGTCCGGCAAGGAGCGCGGCCAGGTGATCGTCACCGGCATCGTCGAGGAGGAGGAGTTGGGCGGCCTGCCAGGAAGGCGCGTGCGCCGCAAGAGCATGATCAAGGGTTCGGTGGAGAACGGGCTAACTGCCATCCGCCGGCTGCTGGACGTGGACCCGCGGGCCTACGACATCCACATCAACATCCCGGGGGCCATGCCCACCGACGGCCCCTCGGCGGGCGTGGCCATCGCCCTGGCTGTTTACTCCGCTCTCACCGGGAGGTTGGTGGACAACCTGGTGGCCATGACCGGAGAGGTGTCGATCCGGGGAGAGGTGAAGCCGGTGGGCGGGGTGGCAGCCAAGGTGGAGGCGGCGATGAGAGCGGGTGCGAAGCGGGTGCTGATCCCGCAGGAGAACTGGCAGGAACTCTTCAGCCAACTGCCGCTGGAGGTGATCCCGGTACGGCAGGTCAAGGAAGTGCTCAAGCTCGGCCTATTGCCGCAGCGTTGCGCCCGCCCCGCCGGACAGGTCTCCGCCTGAAACTCGAATGCGATAATTCTGATAGAATGCAAATAGGGCTTTTGAAAAGTACCGCCGGTTGGTTCTGCCCGGCGGTATCATGCCTATTCTTTGCCGATTGTGGCGACACCGAAGGTTGAGGTAGTGGCAACGGCTTTGTCGTCGGTTCGGCATAGTCGACATAATTAGTTATATACTCTTTTTCTGGTTGAAGTAAAAACGCTAAGGGGTACCATTTGCTGCCAGTGCCAGGCTGTTTGGTTTGAGGCCGACCTGGAACTTCTCTCTGGTGATCTGTCTGTTGTCGAAGTGGTAACTGATGCCCCTGAGGACGCCGTTGTCGATGGTCAGGTCGGCCACCGGGCTGTCGGCGGGCACGTCTCTGACCCTGACCCCGCTGTTCAGATCGTAGACGTGCAGTTGCAGGCGCAGACCGTCCCAGACGGTCACGTAGCCGGGGCTCCAGAATAACCGGCTCGATCCATCCAGCCCGGTTACCCGGCTGCTCTCCAGATCTATAAGTTCCAGCCCCATTCCGCCCTCTGTCTTACCGGACGGAGAATCAGGGGCAAACAGGGCCAGGTAGCGGCCGTCCGGGGAGGCCAGGGGGTTCATGGCATTATCTTTGAAAACCGATGAATGGTTGGCGGCGGGGTCGTATACCTTCACCAATGGCCTGTTGCCCTGCCAACAGTCGTAGTAGAGCTTTCCACCGGCCCAGCAGAGGTAGGCCTGCTTCTCGCCCAGATAGTCCGGATACTTGAAGGAGTCCACCTGCACCCAGGCTTCGCCGGTCAGATCTCCGACATAGACATAGATCGTGGTGGCGCCCTCCTGGCCGCTCTTGCCCTCCAGAGCGAGCCTGCTGCCGTTCACCGAGTAGTCAGAGACGTTGCCGAGGCCGGCGCCTTCACCCAGGTTGTGGATCTTCTGGTCGCTCCTGCGGAAAAGGCTGTGGGTACCCAGGATCAGGTTGCCTCCAGGCAATTCGTGGAAGAGGGGGTTTTGATCCTGCCAGGGCACGTAGTTGAAGGTACCTAGGGGTGCTCCCTGAGGAGTCAGCACCTGGTAGACCAGGCTGCCGTCAGCGGCGACATCAGGCAGCGGCTTGATGACCAGGTCGCCGGCCACGGTAACATCGCTGAAGGTGACCCGGTACCTTCCTTCTGCTGAGGATGGGCTGCCCTTAATAGGCGCATTGGTGTTCCATCGCCCGGCGTTGATGGCGATGAGTATCGCTGCCGCTGCCAGGCACAGGGCTAGCAGGGCGATTAGAGTCATGGCTTTCTTGTTCAGCCTGATTAGCAATGGTTGGCCTCCGGCTAGTCATCTGTGGTCGGTGAGATTGGCAGACCACCTAAATAAATTAGACAATTATCTCGCCATCCCTGCTGCCATTTTGGTGGTTGGTGGTTGGTCGTTGGATCCTATAGCTAATATTTTGGCCGATCATTTCTCTGTTTATCCTTTCCTGAACCGACCATTACCGCCGTTCATGGGTGGGGCTTATTGCAGAAGTTATGAAAGATGGGGTAGAATTAAGAAGACAAGAAAGATAGGAAGGGGTAAAGGGGGTAGCTCTAATGTCCCGTACAGAGCAACAGATTGGCGAAGAGCAGCAGTACGAAGAGCAGCAACAGATTAAGGAACAGGGAGAGCACATCCTTCCCCTGCTCCCCTTGAGGGGTATTCTGGTCTTCCCGTACATGGTCATCCACCTGGACGTAGGGCGGGAGAAGTCGGTCAGGTCGATTGACGAGGCAATGCTCCGCGACCGGGAGATCTTCCTGGTGACTCAGAAGGAGGCCCAGACAGATGAACCGGGTACCGAGGACATCTACCAGGTGGGCACCATCGCCGAGATCAAGCAACTCCTGAAGCTGCCCGGAGGCACCTTCCGGGTTCTGGTGGAAGGACTGAGCCGCGGCCGGATCCTGAACTACGTGGCTACTGAACCGTTTATCAGTGTCCTGGTGGAGGAGTATCAGGAGAACGGGGAGAAGACGGCGGAGATCGAGGCCCTGATGAGGACTGTCAGCAGCTTGTTTGAGCAGTACGTCAAGCTGGGCAAGAAGATCTCCCCGGAGATCGCTGTCTCCATATCGGCTGTGGATGACCCGGGGCGGTTCGCCGACCTGATCACGTCGCAGATCAATTTGAGGGTGAACGATAAGCAGGCGATCTTGGAGTCTTTTGGCAGCAAGGAGCGGCTGGAGAAACTGAACGAGATCCTCAACCGGGAGATGGAAGTGCTCGAATTGGAGCGCCAGATCAACTCCCGGGTGCGGCGGCAGATGGAGAAGACCCAGAAGGAATACTATTTAAGGGAGCAGATGCGGGCGATCCAGAAGGAGTTGGGCGAGAAGGACGAGCGTGCTTCCGAGGTGGAGGACCTCCGGGAGAAGATCGCTGCGGCCCACTTCCCCAAGGATGTGGAGGAGAAGGCCCTCAAGGAGCTCGACCGGATGGAGAAGATGCCGCCGATGGTGGCGGAGGCGGTGGTGGTCAGGAACTACCTGGACTGGCTGCTGGCTTTACCCTGGCACCAGGAGACCCGGGACAGACTGAACTTGAAAATGGCCGAGAAGATCCTGGAGGAAGACCACTACGCCATGGATAAGCCCAAGGAGCGCATCCTGGAATACCTGGCGATCCGCAAGCTGGCCACCAAAATGCGCGGACCGATCCTCTGCCTGGTGGGGCCGCCGGGGGTGGGCAAGACCTCCCTGGCCAAGTCCATTGCCAGGGCACTGGGGCGCAAGTTCGTGCGCATCTCCCTAGGCGGCATCAGGGACGAGGCGGAGATCCGCGGCCACCGGCGCACGTACGTCGGCGCTATGCCCGGCATCATCATCCGCGCCGTCCGCGATGCCGAGACCAACAACCCGTTGTTCATGATCGACGAGATCGACAAGACCGGTGCCGACTGGCGCGGCGACCCGGCCAGCGCCCTGCTCGAGGTTCTCGATCCGGAGCAGAACTTCACCTTCCGCGACCACTACATGGACCTGCCCTTCGACCTGTCGAAGGTGATGTTCATCACCACCGCGAACCAGCTCGAGCCGATCCCGCCGCCACTGCGCGACCGCATGGAGATCATCGAGCTCAGCGGCTACACGATCGAGGAGAAGCTGCACATCGCGCGCAACTACCTCGTGCCCAAGCAGATCGAGGCGAACGGGCTCACGGCCGGCAAGATCGAGTTCAGCGACGCGGCGATCCGCGAGATCATCGCGAGCTACACGCACGAAGCCGGCGTACGCAATGTCGAGCGCGAGATCGGCACCGTGTGCCGCAAAGTCGCGCGCGAGATCGCCGAGAACGGCGCTGGCAAGAAGCGCCGTATCGGCGTAAAGGCGGTGCACGAGCTGCTCGGCCGGCC
>PKYJ01000143.1:0-343 GCA_003132605.1 Peptococcaceae bacterium
TGCACCACCACTGTCCTGCCATCAACGTTTACCCTCACGCCAACTGCCCTGTTTACGGCGATCAACATGCCCCTGGTCACGGTGGTGCCGGGATCCGGCTGCACCGCGTCATTCGGTCCCAATTTCACCCCGGCTTCGGCCAGCACCGAACCTACCGTCCGGTAGAGGCTCCTGTACAGCACCGGATGGCCGTCAACCGTGATAATCACGGGCTCCGGCGCCAGGGCCAGCACTCCACAAACCAACAGCACAGTAAGGCAGGAGGCCAGGATCAGCCTAGCCGAAACCGTGCCGTAAAATCTCCTCAGACTGGAAAGTCCCCTTGAAATCGCTTCCATCAGAT
>PKYJ01000143.1:466-11276 GCA_003132605.1 Peptococcaceae bacterium
AC
Organism: Peptococcaceae bacterium; assembly: GCA_003132605.1. Classification (GTDB taxonomy): domain Bacteria; phylum Bacillota; class DSM-12270; order Thermacetogeniales; family Thermacetogeniaceae; genus Palsa-1188. Next base: position 469 of record PKYJ01000143.1, read on the forward strand.
CAGCCTATTCCATGATCGAAGCGGCAACGGGGCGTCGCCCCCAGGCCTCGCACTCGGACTCCGTATCGAAGAACAGGTCAATCCGGTTGCCCTTGATCAGCCCGCCGGTGTCCACTGCCCGGGCTGGGCCGTAGCCATCGATGTAAAGCTTCGACCCGATGGGAATCACCGCGGGATCGACCGCCACCCCGCCGACATAAGGCCAGACACCGCTTGCAGTCTGGTAGCCGGTGCGGGTGTAGGCGGTGGCCGTCACCTGCAACGTCTTGACCACCTGGGCGCCGCTGCCTCGGGACACCGCCCTGCGCTGCGCGGCATCGGTCTTGATGCCGTATGCGATCACCTTCGGCGCCGGTTGTTGAAGAACTTCACTGCCGACCTGGCGTCGATTGACCTCGACGTCGTTCTCGGTGGTCACGTCAAACTTTTTCAGCAGCACACCCGGCTGTCCCGGCGAGCGCACCTCGCTCTGACCCGGCGCCAGGTAAGCGTCGTTCACCCGGGTTACCGGGCTCGGGGTCGGCTCTGCCTCGCAGACGATCTTGTCCCGCACCCTGGTGACGTTGATCTCCGGCATATTCTCGTTACCCTGGCTATCGACCGTCATTGTAGCCTGGGCACGGTCCTTGCCTCCCAGGCTCACGGAGGCATCATCGAGGATCTGCTTCAGATGCGGCATTGGGTCTTCGGTGATGACGGTGGCTCCATCCACCCGCACCCTGATCAGGGTGTCCTCCAGCTTCTGAAAGGCAAAGCCCTCTCCACCGGTATAGGTCAGGGCATAGCTCACCGCCGGTTTTACATCCTGATTCAGGCTCCCGACACCAAAACCCTGGCTAAATATGCCCAAGGCCAGGGGGGTATCCGCCCAAACTCCGCGCACCTGCAGCACCGGAAACAGCAAGGCCAGGACGGCCCCCAAGGCGGCAATCCGGTATGCCAAGCGGTTAGCCGCCCTTTTTGTCTTTTTTTTCGACTGTGACTTTCCTGCCACTTCCACCAAATCGAGTGCTTCCCAGTAAGTCATGATATCCCCTCCCTTTGGGACATACTCTGTGCCATTATTTCCCAAGAGAGGGTGCGTTATACCTGATCAGGATTTTGATAGTATTCAGCCACAGGCAGAAACAGACCGAGGGGTTCCGCTACAGGCACGGATCCGGTCATACATGGTACAATACAGGGGATGGCGGCAGTGAAATGAAACCATGCCTTAGAAGTGTGATCGGCAGGAAAATCGCAGCGCCCCTTCTCCTTTTTCAGCACGGCACGACTGGGGTTTTACCTGGGGCGCCATAGACCGGAGATGCTTAAAATGACGGACAGCAACAATCCCCAGGAAGAGGTATTAACCGCAACAGTGATCAGCTTTCCCTCTTCGCACTATGCCTTCCAGGCTGAAAAAGCGTGCCAGGATGCCAATCTGCCCGTAATGCTGATCCCTCTGCCGAGGGAGATCAGCGCCGATTGCGGGGTGGCCCTGCTCATCTCCCCGAAACTGCAGGAACAAACGGAAAAATTACTGAGCCAGGCCGGGGTCACGCTGGCCGGAACCTACCAGATTTCCAGGCAGCGCTCCCGGGCTAAACTGTGGCAGCGGGTGCTGCACTTATCAGATGCCTGAGGCCGGAAGTGAGATGTTGTAAAAGCGGATGGCGTTGGCGGTAGTGGCCGCTGCCACCTCCTGCCTGGATATGCCGCGCAGCTCGGCCAGCTTCTCCGCCACCACGGGCAGGTAGGAGGGCTCGTTGCGCTCGCCCCGCCAGGGCTGAGGGCTCAGGTAGGGGCAGTCGGTCTCCAGGAGAATCCGGTCCAGGGGGGCGGTGCGGGCAACGTCCACCAGGACGTGGCTCTTCGGGTAGGTGAGCGGCCCCCCGATCCCCAGGTAGAAGCCCATGGCAAGGCATTCCTCAGTCATCTGACGCCCGCCGGAGAAGCAGTGCATCACCACGCCCGCCAGCCCGGGGAACTCTTTTAAAATTTCCATGGTCTCATCGTGGGCGTCCCGATCGTGGATCACCACCGGCATATGCAACTCCAGCGCCATGTCCAACTGCTGCCGAAAAACCTGTTCCTGCACCCGGTGCGGGGAGAAGTTGCGGTAAAAATCCAGGCCCATCTCCCCTAGGGCGACCACCCGTTCCTCACCGGCCAGCAGCCGAAGCGCCTCCCAGGCCCGGGGCGTCATCCCCTCCGTATCGTGAGGATGCACCCCGACAGTGGCGTACACATCCGGATACTTCTGCGCCAGCATCACGGCGCGGCGCGACGACGGCACCTCGTAGCCAACGCAGACTACAACAGCCACACCAGCCTGCTGTGCCCGCTGCCGCAAATCGGGAACGTCCCTGACAAAGATCATGTCGTTGTAGTGGGCGTGCGTATCAACCAAAACAGCCTGGCTGTCCATGGAGATCTTCCTTCTTCCTTTCTTTTCACCCTTCTCGAGGTTCGATATCCGAGAGCGAGCACATCAGCGCACCTGGGTGCCGGGTGGCAGGTCGCGGTCAACGGTCAACACGCCCAGGCCGTCCTCATCCACCGCCGCCAGGATCATCCCGTGCGAGGTGACACCCCGCAGCTTGGCAGGCGCCAGGTTGGCGACGATCACCACCCGCTTGCCCAACAGATCTTCAGGCAGGTAGTGCTGGGCGATCCCGGCCACCACGGTCCGGGTCTCACTGCCCAGATCCACCTCCAGCTTCAACAGCCGGTCGGCTCCCTTGATCCGCTCCGCCTGCCTCACCAGGGCTATTCTGAGGTCGACCCTGGCAAATTCGTCAATGGTGATCTCCGGTTTCTCCCCTAACTTCGCTAAAGGTTTTGGCCCCGTCTTTGCCTGCTCCGACGGCCCTGTTCCGCCATCCTGTTCCTGTCCCTGCTGTTCGGCTAGGCCATGAACATTGCTCTCGCGGGGCGATTGCACTTCGGCGGTGGCGCTTATAACAAGCTTCCGTCTAGGGTTACCAGTAATGGGCGAGATATCCTTCGTGGGGACGGTCTCACTCTTGTCGTCTGCCATCTCTTCATTCACCTCATTCACTATCCTTGGGAAGATCCCGGGGCCGCGGTGGATCTGCAGCCCTGCGGGGATCTGTCCCCAGACTGCAGTGCTGTCCCAAGTCCGGAGATCCGGCCGGTCAGCGATCCCCATCTGTTCCCATACCCGATCTGGAAATATCGGCATGAAGGGAGTGCACCAGACGGTCAGCATCCGCACCGCCTCGAGCAGGTTATAGAGGACGGCGCCCAGCCGTTCCCGGGTTTCCTCCCGGCGAGTCAGCTTCCAGGGCTCGGTCTCGTCCACGTACTGGTTCGCCCGGCGCACCAACTGCCAGATGGCCGCCAGGGCGCCGCTAAAATCGTAGCGGTCCAGGGATTCTTCCAGATTCCTTCTGGCATCTTCATGTATGCGTATCAACTTATTATCGATCAGATCATGCTGGCCAGGCGCAGGCGCCGTACCGTCCCAGTACTTGTCGATCATTCCGAAGCTGCGGCTGATCAGGTTTCCCAGGTCGTTGGCCAGGTCGGTGTTGATCCGCTCCACCATGCTCTCCTCGGTGTAGTGGCCGTCATCCCCGTGGGGAAGCTCCCGCAGCAGGTAGTAGCGCACGGCGTCGACCCCGTAGTGGTCGGTCAGCACCAGCGGGTCGACCACATTCCCCTTCGACTTTGACATCTTGCCCCCCTCGAGCAACAGCCAGCCGTGGCCGTAAACTGCCTGGGGCGGCTGCAAACCTGCCGCCATCAGGATNNCGGGGATCGGTCCGCTCCGGCCGCCAGTTGAGGGCTGAGATGTAGTTGACCAGGGCGTCGAACCAGACGTAGACCACGTGCTTCGGGTCGAAGGTAACGGGAATTCCCCAGTTGAAGGTGGTGCGGGAGACGCACAGGTCATCCAGGCCGCTCTTGACGAAATTCACCATCTCGTTGCGCCGGGAGACCGGCTGGATCATGTCTGGGTGCTCCTCGATGTACCGGAGCAATTGGTCCTGATACTTGGAGAGCCGCAGGAAGTAGCTCTCCTCTTCCGTGAACTCTACCGGGCGCCCGCAGTCCGGGCAGTTGCCGTCCTGCAACTGGCGCTCCATCCAGAAGGTCTCGCAGGGCGTGCAGTACCAGCCCTGATACTTGGACTTGTAGATGTCGCCCTGTTCGTAGATCTGCTTGAAGATCGCCTGGACGCACTCCTGATGGCGCGGCTCCGTGGTCCTGATGAAGTCGTCATAATCCACGTGAAGCCGCTGCCACAGGCGCTTGAAGTTAGCCACGATCGGGTCCACGTATGCGATAGGGGTGGTCCCCTGCTCCCGGGCCTTGCGCTCGATCTTCTGGCCGTGCTCGTCGGAGCCGGTCAGGAAAAACACGTCATACCCCCGCATCCGCTTGTAGCGGGCGATACAGTCCGCCGCCACACTGGTATAGGCGTGGCCAATGTGCAAATTGTCGCTGGGATAGTAGATCGGCGTTGTCACATAAAATACTTTCTCTGCCTTGTCGTCCTTCTCCGTCATCAACATGCCCGGCTCCGCTGCGGCCTCATTGAGCCAACATCCGCGGCCAGGCTTCAACCCCTTTCCTTAACTGTAACGTTTTTGTGGGCGCTTAATAGAAAAAGAGGCACAACACCAAGCACAAATTAAGGTTGTTACGACTTATGCTGAACTGGTTAAGCGCCGGGAAAGATCGTTACCGGGCACCCGCTTGCGGGCGCGGGGTTTCCAGGCCGGTAGCCGTGAAAATTATAGCACAAAATCGTTTCCAATGCTTACTACGGCTTGCAGTAAGCGGCAACATCCTTTTTTCGATTCTTCACTGGCGCCGGTCGGGCACGGCTAATTTCTACCATATCCAATCGCTGATCGCTTTATGTAATTAGGTGTTATTTTTATTATTTTGTTACAAATAAGGGGTTGACTATTAATGGAAGAGATGGTACGCTTTTTTTGAGAGAAAATTGTCGAACTTTATCATAAGGGGGGGGAAGAGAAATTTTGAAATCGACTGGTGTTGTCAGGAAGGTCGACGAGCTCGGAAGGGTTGTCATCCCGATTGAACTCCGGCGCACGCTGGGTATTGCCGAGAAGGACGCCCTGGAGATCTATGTCGACCGGGAGAAGATCATTCTGAAGAAGTACGAACCTGCTTGCATTTTCTGCGGCAACGCAGAGGACGTGCAGCACTACCGCGGCAAGAACATCTGCAAGGAGTGCTTCCAGGAGATGGCCAAGGAAGCTGTCTAGCCACCGCGTACCGGATAAGCCATTCAAAATTTCCATCTTTTTTATTCTTTCGACGCCTCGCAGCATCGTGCTGCGAGGATTTTTTTCAATTATCTTGATGATACAGGTGGTAGACCTGGCTCTTGGGGATGTCGAGGGCGCGGGCGACCGCCTTGCAGGCTGACTGGGTGTCGACGCCAGCCTTGACGAGGGCGCCGACCGCCTCTTTGATCTGCTTTGGGGCCGCGGGGGACGGCCTTTTCTGTGCCGCTGCGGGTCCATACCCTGACACTCGCTCATCGTCAATCCCGGGCTCCTCCGCGCCGGATTCGCCGGCAACCGTCCTGCCGCCGCGCCCGCTACAACGGGTACCCGCTCCGTCCCGGCCGGCAGCCACGATGGTCAGCTCCCCCAGAGGCGACGTAGCCGCAAAATGAGTTGCCACCTGGGCAAAGCTGCCCCTGGATACCTCCTCGAACTGCTTGGTCAACTCCCGGGCGACAGCCACCTGCCGCTCCGGCCCCCAGACCTCGCAGAAGTCCTGGAGGGTTTTCTGCAACCGGTGGGGCGCCTCGTAGAAAACGCCGGTGCGGGTTTCCTCCGCCAGTTCAGCTAAAAGGGCGCGGCGCTCCCCGGCCTTGCGGGGCAGGAAGCCCTGGAAATAAAAGGGGTACGGCCTGATCCCGGAGACCACCAGGGCGGCGATGACTGCCGAGGGCCCGGGTATAATGGTAACCTGATGCCCCTGCGACAGGGCCTGCTGAACCAGTTGGTGGCCAGGGTCGGCGATCCCCGGGGTTCCGGCATCGGTCACCAGGGCAATTTTCTTGCCCTCGGCCAGCTTCGTCAGCAGCAAGGGCGCCTTGGCCTGCCGGTTGTGCTCGTAATAGCTGGTCGTGGGGGTGTGGATACCGAAATGGCTGAGCAACTTCCGGGTATGGCGGGTATCCTCGGCGGCGATCAGGTCGACCTGTTGCAGCACCTCCAGGGCACGCAGGGTGATATCCCCCAGATTTCCCAGGGGGGTAGCACAGAGGTAGAGTTCCCCCACCGTTAAACCCCTTTCTCCGAGGAAGCCTCTTCTTCAAAGACCACTTCCTGCAAGTCCGGGGCAGGCTCTTCGGCGGCAGGGCACTTGGCGCAGGGCGGAGTCCCCCCTGCCGCCTTGGAGCTGCCCTCTTTATAGGTGGCATCCTCATACTTCAGGCAGCACATCAATCTGCCGCAGATGCCGCTGATCTTGGTGGGGTTCAGGGAGAGGTTCTGGCCCTTGGCCATACGGATGGAAACCGGCACGAAATCCCCCAGCCAGGTGCTGCAGCACAACTCCCGGCCACAGGGACCCAGGCCTCCCAGCAGCTTGGCCTCGTCACGGACGCCGATCTGCCGCAGCTCGATGCGGGTGCGGAACACGGCCGCCAGGTCCTTGACCAACTCCCGGAAGTCCACCCGGCCCTCGGCGGTGAAGTAGAACAGCACCTTTCCGGCATCGAAGGTGAACTCGGCGTCAATCAATTTCATGGGCAGCTTATGCTCGGCGATCTTCTTCTCGCAGACAGCGAACGCCTCCTTGCCGCGCCGCTTGTTCTCCTCCCTCTTGGCGCAGTCCTCGAGGGTTGCCTTGCGGATCACTTCCCGCAGGGGCGCTACGGTCTCCTCCGGGGTCACCTGGCGGTCCCCGATGACCACTGTGCCGAACTCGACTCCCCGGGTGGTCTCCACCACTACCTGGTCACCGGGCCGGAGTTCGAACTGGCCCGGATTGAAGAAATATATCTTGCCGGCACTCCGGAACCTGACCCCGACTACGTTCACTTTTTCGCCGGTCGCAGTTCCATGGTCGTTCGCCTCCGGCCTGGCTTTCTGCCCGTTATCAGCCATGCACTCTATTCCCTCCATGTTGTTCACCCGAATGGATAGCGGTATCAGCAGTTGCACAAACATCTACCGGATCCTTGATTTTGCTCCTATTCGCAATCCGGGATTTTTGGGCTCTGTTCATGCATGCCATCATCTTTGAACTCCAGCGGTATCTCCCGGAGCCGCTTCTGCAGCGCCCGCAGGGTCAGGGCCAGGAGCAGCGGTACGGAGACGTTGCCTTCCAGCAGTTGCTGCCCGGTCAGAATGACGTCCAGGCACTCCAGCAACCCCCTGCTGATCCCGGCATTCCCCTGTCCGACCATGACCTGATTCCGGGCCTTACGGTAGAACTGCTCCAGGTCTGAAAGCAGGCTGCGCAACAATCTGCCGGCCGCAGGCCGGTCCAGCTTGATCAGCCGTACCTGCCGCATCAATTCGGCCTCGCTGCCGCCCCACAGCAATTGCCGCAGGCTGGCGGTGGCCTTGTCCCCGTCCTCTANNGGCGCGGCACCCGGCGCGGAACAACACCACCCGGCAGCGGGAGGCCAGGGTCGGCAGGAGCGCCCGCTCATCCTCAGTGGCCAGCAGGAAGACGGTCTGGGGCAGCGGCTCCTCCAGGACCTTCAACAGGCTGTTGGCGGCCGGCTCGGTAAGCAGCTCCGGGGCGCTCAGGAAGAAGACCTGGTGCCGGCCCAACTGGGGGTGGTAACTGAAGAAAGGCTGCCACTGCCTGATCTGTTCGATCTTCAGGCTGCTTCCCTCCGGCTCCAGGAAGTGGTAGTCCGGGTGTGCCTGCTGCTTCCAGGCGTGGCAGGAATCGCAGGCGCCACAGGGCTCTCCCCTCTCGGTGGCCAGGCAGAGCAGCGCCTGGGCGAAGGTATTGGCCGCCTCCTGCTTGCACCTGGTGGCGGGACCTGCCAGGAGGTAGGCGTGGGCAGGCTGGCCGCTTTGCACGTCCTGACGCAATTGACGCACTGCCGGCTCATGTTCCCAATCGCCAAACCTCATACAGTCACCCCCCAAAAGGCGCTCCCTGTTCCCCGTCTTCAAGCAAGGCGGCCACGTGCGCCCAGACCCGGGCCTGGACTGCATCTGGAGTACCCGATCCGTCCACCACCCGGATGCGCTCCGGGGCGGCGGCGGCCAGGGCGCGGTAGCCATCCCGGACCCGCCGGTGGAAGCTGACGCTCTCCTGCTCCAGCCGGTCGCTCTCCCTGGTGGCGAAGCGCCGCATCCCCTGCTCCGGCTGCAGATCGATCACGATGGTATAGAACGCTCCCAGCCCAACCAGGGCAAAGGCGTTGACAGTGCGCAGCAGGTCGAGGCCGAGCCCCCGGCCATAACCCTGGTAGGCCAGGCTGGAATCTACGAAACGATCGCAGAGCACGACACTGCCTGATTCCAGTGCCGGCAGGATCACCTCGCCCACCAACTGGGAGCGGGCCGCGGCATAGAGCAGCGCCTCGGTGGATGCCGCCATCTCGCTGAATTGCGGGTCGAGCAGCAACCGCCGGATCTCCTCCGAGAGACGCGTCCCCCCCGGCTCGCGGGTGGTCAGCACGGTGTAGCCCCGCTGCTCCAGAGCGGCCGCGGTCAGGAGAACCTGGGTGGTCTTGCCCGCTCCGTCAACCCCCTCAAAAGTGATCAGCTTTCCCGGCCAACTGCTCATTGCATTCAACCTTTAACAACAAGTGGCATTGCTCCGGATCCTATTGCAACTGTCTTTCCCTGTCAATTTTGTTCTTATCTTACCACATCGTTCCCGTTTTACAAGACACGCCCGCCTGAGCGGGTAGTCATCTTTGGTGAACCACAGTCTAGCTCCCGTCTACCACGTAGATGGCGCCTCCGGCCTGCCCCGGCCAGGTCCCTCCGGCTTGGCGCCAGGCTTTTAGACACTCCAGCACCGGCTTATCGATCGCTTCGCCCGGACAGATCAGCGGCACGCCTGGCGGATAAGGCGTGATCGTCTCTGCGGCGATCTGCCCCACTGCCGCATCCAGCGGCACCTGGCAATGCGGGGCGAAGAACGCCTGGCGCGGCGTCAGGATCTGGCAGGGGACCGGCAGATTATAGAGGTCCGGCATGATCGCAGACAGTTCCGGTGCTCCGCGGCCGCTCACACCCGCATCTCGTGCACGGTATCCCCCGCCGGCGCCGGTGCACCCGTCTAAACCATTTTCCCCGGTAGATCTACAATATCCACCAGATCCAACATGCTCACCGCCGCCGCTTCTTTTGCCGCTTTCGAATTCTCCGCTTGCATAACCGCAGGCAGCCGTCATGTCCCGCAGTCCATCCAGCAGGGCATCCGCCGCCGGCCCCTCGTCCCCGGGGCCGAGGATAAACACCAGGTTGTCCAGGTCGGCCATCTCCACCAGGAGGCGCCGCTCTTGTCCCAGCCAACCGGCTGCCGCAAAACCGGTGATCCCCAGGCCGCTCACGTTTACAACCAGCCTGGCCGGATCGTAGGCAGTCACCCCCGGCACATCCAGCAACTCCTCCCCAGGCGCCAACAGGCCCGGTATCCGGGAGATCTCCCGTCGTAGCCGCAGGCCAAGGCCGGCCGTTTCCCCCCAACGCTCCCCGGACTGCTGCAACTGGTGCCTGGCCACATCCAGGGAGGCCATCAGCAGATAGGACGGGCTGGTGGTCTGCACCATCCGCAGTGCCTGGTTAACCCTCAAAGCGGCCTCGCCGCCCTCCCGGCAGTGGAGCCAGGCCGCCTGGGTAAAGGCGCCCAGGGTCTTGTGGGCGCCCATCACCGTAAAGTCCGCCCCAACGGTCAGGGCAGAAGCAGGAAACAGCGGGCTGGCGCAGAAGTGGGAGCCATGGGCCTCGTCCGTCAGCACCAATAGCCCACACTGATGAGCCATCTCTATCTGCTCCGCCAGGTCTCCGGCCAGGCCGTAATAGTTCGGGTGCAGCAGCACCAGCAGGCGTCGGCCTCCCTCCTGAAAATCTGCTGCAGAGGGCGAAGATGCATCCGCAGCTTCTCTATCCAGGGAGCCTGGCGGAGGGCCTTCCATGGAGGGCAACGGGGAAGTCGCAGGGTGTTCGGTCAGGAAGCGCGCCGCTTGATCGCCGTGAGATGCAACCGGGGCGCCCAAGAATGCCCACAGGTCCTCAGTCCGCAGCAGGCCGGGCAGACCCAGTCCGGAATGGAAATGCACCGGCAGGTAGACCGGGGTCGCCCCGCTCAGGACCAGGCCGTGCACCACCGACTGATGGCAGTTCCTGGGCACCAGCACCCGGTCACCCTCCTGGCAGAGGGCCAATAGCACCGCCAGGATGCCGGCGCTGGCCCCATTCACCAGAAAGTGAGTCTCCGCCGCCCCAAAGAAGGCCGACGCCGCGCCTGCCGCCTCCCGAATGATCCCCCGGGGGTCCTGGAGGTTGTCCAGACCGGGCAGCTCCGTCAGGTCGAGAGAGAAGGCCGCTTCTCCGAGCAAGTCGCGCCAAGGCGCCCAGGCCGCCCGGCCCTGATGGTGGCCCGGCATGTGGAAACCCAGGTAGCCCTTCCCGGCGTGCGATGCTAAGCCTGCCGCCAGCGGCGGCAGTGCTCCGGCCTCCACCCCGGCATGGAGATTTTGGGGCACAGTATTATACATGCTCCCATTGGCACTGTCTCTCATCGGCAAAAGCAGCGTTCCCCTTTCAGCCTATCAAGAGAGAGGCGGGTGATCAGCTTTATTTATCTTACCATATTCTTCATGCCCGGTG
>PKYJ01000040.1:0-6035 GCA_003132605.1 Peptococcaceae bacterium
CCCAAAAAGACAGTTTATTTTTTTCACTGTCTACTCTGAGGGGAGCATATCAATTTCCTTCGGCGCCGCCTTTTGCTACGGTGTTCGTATTCTGCTTATCATGGCCGCTACGGGTGATTGCGACTAAATAGGGTCACAACGACAGTGTCTAAAGAAGTTCAAACCCGCCTGGGACACTGATTGCAGGCCATACTTTTAGGTAACAAAATAGGTAACAACGNNAGACAGCCTTAGACACATCTTTTGCCAACTATTGAATGCTAAATGCCCGCCCCGCCTTGGTATTATTGGGTTTCTCCCGAAAACATCTTACATCATCGGCATGTTGGGCATTGACGGCATCTTCGAAGCCGCATCATCCTCCGCCGGTTTGTCGGCGATCAGGCACTCGGTGGTCAGCAGCATGGCGGCAATACTACCGGCGTTCTGCAGAGCGGAGCGGGTCACCTTGACCGGGTCGACGATCCCTGCCTCGAACATATTCTCGTACTTGTCAGTTAACACATTATAGCCCACGTCCTGCTCCAGCCCCTTGACCTTCTCCACCACCACTGAGCCTTCAACGCCGGCGTTGTTGGCGATCTGGCGCATCGGCTCCTCAAGGGCCTTTCTCACGATGCTGATTCCGGTTGCCTCGTCCCCATGGGCCTTAATCCGGCTCAGGGCGGGAATTGCCCGCACTAAGGCCAGACCGCCGCCGGCGACGATGCCCTCCTCAACAGCCGCCCTGGTAGCCGCCAGGGCATCCTCGATCCGGTGTTTCTTCTCCCGCAGTTCCACCTCGGTAGCCGCTCCCACCTGGATCACCGCCACGCCTCCGGCCAACTTGGCCATGCGCTCCTGCAGCTTCTCCCGGTCGTAATCGGAGGTGGCCTCATCAAACTGGTACTTGATCGTGGCGATCCGCTTCTCAATCTCGCCAGTGCTGCCCCGGCCTTCGACGATGGTGGTTTCCTCCTTGCCGACCACCGCCCTCCCGGCCCGGCCGAGAATGTCCAGGGTAGCGTGTTCCAGCTTGTAACCCGCCTCCTCGCTGATCACCGTGCCTCCGGTGAGGATGGCGATGTCTTCCAGGATGGCCTTACGGCGGTCTCCGTAGCCCGGTGACTTCACAGCCACACAGGTGAGGGCGCCCCTGATCTTGTTGACCACCAGGGTAGCCAGGGCTTCGCCCTCCACGTCCTCGGCCAGGATCAACAGCGGCTTGCCGGCCTGGGAAACTGCCTCCAAGATAGGAACAATATCCGCAATAGCTGAAATCTTCTTGTCATACAGCAGGACGTAAGGGTTCTCCAACCGGGCCTCCATCTTGTCCGCATCGGTGAACATGTAAGGGGAGATGTAGCCCCTGTCGAACTGCATGCCCTCCACTACTTCCAGCGTGGTGCCGATGGTCTTGGACTCCTCGACGGTGATCACCCCGTCGTTGCCCACCTTCTCCATGGCGTCAGCCACCCAACCGCCAATTTCCGGGTCGGCCGCCGAGATCGAGGCAACCTGGGCGATGGCCTCCTTGCTCTCCACTGATTTGGACATCTTCTTGATCTCGGCCACAACCGCCTCGGTCGCCCTCTCGATACCCCGCTTGATAATCATCGGGTTGGCGCCGGCGGTCACGTTCTTCAAGCCTTCCCTGATCATCGCCTGGGCCAGCACGGTGGCGGTGGTGGTGCCATCGCCGGCCACGTCGTTGGTCTTGGTGGCCACCTCCTTGACGAGCTGGGCGCCAATGTTCTCCCAAGCGTCCTCAAGTTCGATTTCCCTGGCGATAGTCACCCCGTCATTAGTGATCTGGGGCGGCCCCCACTTCTTTTCCAGAACCACGTTGCGCCCTTTCGGCCCCAGCGTCACCCTCACGGTGTTGGCCAGCTTGTTGACCCCTTTTTCCAGCGAAACGCGGGCTGCATCGCGATATCTGAGATCCTTTGGCATCTCCTACCTACCTCCCGGTTTGTTAGTCGGCGATGGCGAGAATATCCCGCTCGCTTACGATCAGATACTCTTCTCCCTCAACCTTGACCTCGGTACCGGAGTACCGCGCAAAGATAACCTTGTCCCCGACCTTAACATCCAGGGGGATTTTCTCACCACTGTCCAGCACCTTACCGGTTCCGACCGCCAGCACATCCCCCTTCTGGGGCTTTTCCTTGGCGGTGTCCGGCAGCAGGATGCCGCCTCTCGTTTTTTCTTCCTGCTCTACGAGCTTGAGTACGACCCTGTCACCCAGCGGTTTCAGCTTCACAACCATACCTCCTTTTTCCATAGTTTGCCTGACACTTGTTAGCACTCGACTATATTGAGTGCTAACACCTATGTATAATAATAATTTTTACTACAAAGAAACGCAAACCAATATAAGGCAATGCTAGGCTATTATCGGGTATTTCGCGCAGTAATGGAGATGTTATGGCTTAATATCTCCCGCGTTAGTCATTTTTTATGGTAGACTCGGTTTGGGCCAAGTCTGCGCAGGCGGAAGCCTTAGTCGCACTCATACTTGCTTCTTTAATTTTTTCTTCAAAACAAGTCTGTGGATAATTTTTGATGCCTGCTGCCTAAGTTTTCCCCTGATACCAGCAGAATATACGGTGAATACGATTTGGAATTACGGAAACAATATAGTCAGGTTCACAGCAGCCGAGCTAAGACTACTGCAGGTCTCAAAAATATACGGATTATCCTGAAAAGAAATCTGCAGTAGTCGAGCAAAGGTCTTTGCAGGTTGAAAAAGGTATTCCCTTGGCGGATCTGCAAGGGCCGGAGTTAAGGTCGATATGGGTTCAAATGAGGGTTTGCCATAGCCAGACCGGTTATGGCAGGCTCGAGAGGCTGGATCCATACCGGCCGAGCGCAGACTGGCTGGGGTTCCGCAGGGGTTTGCAATGGCCGGAAGGTTCTTGCAGGCTCCGAGGGGATCCCTGACCGGTCGGGCAAAGGTTGGTCGGGGTTCGAAAGAGGTTTGCAAGAGCCGAGAGGTTCTTGCAGGCTTCGGGGTAGGATCTCTATCAGCCGGAGCGCAGGTTGCTGTGGGCCTATTGTCTTTATACTGCTTATCCTCATTTACTTGAAGCCGCCCTCTTCATTGAGGAGCAGTTTTATTTTTATAGGACTATTCCCTGAATAAAATTCTCTTTTCCAGCCTGATACTCCTCGCTCACCTATTGCTGATTGTCCGGACGGGCGCACTCCCCGGCGCTCCCCTGGAGGATGCCCAGGGCATGAGGCAGGGCCGGCAGGATCACCGCCAGGTTTTCCCGAACGGCGCGGGGGCTGCCCGGCAGGTTGATGATCAGGGTGCGGCCGCGGCTTCCGGCCACAGCGCGGGAGAGCATGGAGTGCGGCGTATGCTGCAGGCCGGCAGCCCGCATCGCCTCGGGAATACCGGGGATCACCCTGGATACCACGGCCAGGGTCGCCTCCGGGGTCACATCCCGGGGCGCCAACCCGGTGCCACCGGTGGTCAGCACCAGATCCACCCGGAGCACGTCTGCGTATTCGATCAGTTTCGCTGACAGGATCTCCTGCTCGTCCGGAGCCACATCATAGGCGACCACTTCCGCCCCGATGGTAGCCACCATCTCTCTGATAGCGGCGGCGCTGAGATCCTCACGCTCGCCGCGCGATCCCTTGTCGCTGGCCGTTAAAATCGCCACTCGCACACTTGCCACCTCCAACAGATGCCGGATGCATTTCTTTTTAGTCTGCAACGACAGCCACCGGATCTCCGTCCTCGACCGGGCCGCCCTGCAAGACCCGGATGAAGATCCCCTCCCTAGGCATGATGCAGTCCCCGGCCTGATAGTAGATGGCGCACCGGTCGTGACAGACCTTGCCGATCTGGGTCACCTCGCCGAGGGCCTCGGCCCCCAGCTTGATCCGGGTGCCGATAGGCAGGGTAAACAGCTCGATACCTTCAGTGGTAAGATTCTCGGCAAAATCACCGGGGCCGACGTCCAGCCCCAGGGCTCGCATCTTGTCGATGCTCTCCATGGCCAGCAGGCTCACCTGGCGGTGCCAGGGCCCGGCGTGGGCGTCCCCCTGCAGCCCGTGGTCCGCCACCAGCAACCCCTGGCCGATGTCGGTCTTACGCTCCCCCTTGTTCTGGCTGGTGCACACAGCTATGATCTTGGCCATTGCTGCTGCTCCCCCTCCCTGAGATAGGTGCCGCTCTTGCCCCCGGACTTCTCCACCAGGCGGACCTCTCCGATCACCATGCCCCGGTCGACCGCCTTGCACATATCGTAGATGGTCAGGGCGGCCACGCTCACCGCGGTCAGGGCCTCCATCTCCACGCCGGTCCGGCCATGGTTGCGGACCCAGGCCTCGATCTCCACGGCGCTCCGCTGTTCGTCCAGGCGAAAGTCCAGCCCGACCTCGTCCAGCAGCAGCAGGTGGCACATGGGGATCAGCCCGGATGTACTTTTGGCCGCCATGATGCCGGCGGTCTGGGCCACTGCAAGCACGTCACCCTTGGTTATCTTCCCGGCCCTGATCATGTCCAAAGTTTCCGGTTTCATGATCACTGCTGCCCTGGCCCTGGCCAGGCGCTCTGTTTCCTGCTTGGCGCCGACGTCGACCATGCGTGCCCGCCCGCGCTCGTCAAAATGGGTCAACCCGGACATTGATTCAACCCCCGATCTGACACATGCCCCGCCCATTCGCCGGAGCGCCCGTCGCCTCGTGGTAGTTCGCCGGCTTCATCAGCAGGGCTGTCCGGAAGAGATCCTGCAACTCCGCATCGCTAGCTCCGGACCGCAGGGCCTGGAGCAGTTCCACCTCCCGCTGGTCGTGGAGGCAGGGGCGGAGTTTGCCGTCGGCGGTCAGCCGCAGGCGGTTGCAGCGGTCGCAGAAATGGCTGCTCACGGCGCCGATGAAGCCGATCGTCCCCCGGGCGCCGGCCAACCGGTAACTGCTGGCGGGCCCATTACCGGTCACCGCTTCAGCAGGATCGAGCACTCCCAGGGCCTGCTCGATCCTCTCCCGCACCTGTCGGCTGGAGGCAAAGTGGCTTCCTGCCAGTTCCCAACTGGCGCCCACCGGCATGATCTCGATAAACCTGACGTGCAGAGGATACTCATATGTAAGGCGGGCGAACTGCACCCACTCCCGGTCGTTGAATTGATTCAGGGCAACCACGTTGAGCTTGACCGGCTGGAAGCCCACGGACAGAGCCTCCATAATGCCGTCCCAGACCTGGTGGAACTCCCCGCCCCTGGTCATCTGCCTGTATTTCACCGGGTCCAGGGTGTCCAGGCTGATATTCAGGCGCCGCACTCCGGCTCCCCACAGTTGCTCGTTCAAATGAGTCAGCAGCACCCCGTTGGTGGTCAGACTCAGGTCGGCCACGCCCGGCAGCAGGGCCAGGGCCTGGATAAAAGAGATGACTCCGCGCCGCAGCAGGGGCTCCCCGCCGGTCAGCCGGAACTTGTTGATCCCGAGCTGCAGCGCTATCCTGGCCAGGTGGAGCAGTTCCTCCAGGCGCAGGATCTCGTCGCGGGGCTTCACCTTGATCCCCCCGGCAGGCATGCAATAGAGGCACCGCAGGTTGCAGCGGTCGGTTATGGAAATACGCAGGTAATCGATCGTCCTGCCGAACCGGTCCTCCATTGTTCTCTCTCCCAACACAGGGAACCCATGGTCTTGCCAGTCCCTCGTGTGCAATCATGCCACATGGGAAGCGTTTTTACAATCCCATTATATTCCGGTCTTTGACCGCGTGCATCTGATCTGGGGGTGTGCGAAACGTAGTGAGATTCTTGTTGGCATTGGCAGGCTATGAGGCTTTGCCTCATAGCCTGCCACCTTGATTGCGAGCGCAGCGAGCCGGGTGCCCTCTGGGCGCGGCATCCCGGCCGTACCCGGCGCCCGACTCAGTCTTATGCTCGGGACTGTAAGGTGTTCGTGGCATCCTCCTACTCGTACCCCAGAGCCTCGGCTGGGCTGAGGTAGGCCGCCTTGCGCGCCGGGTAGTAGCCGAAGAAGACGCCCACGAAGATGGAAAACCCGACCGAGACCAGGATAGAAGTAATGGAGAT
>PKYJ01000040.1:6120-7082 GCA_003132605.1 Peptococcaceae bacterium
ATCTCCCGGGTACGCTCGGTGACCGAGACCAGCATGATGTTCATGATGCCGATGCCGCCGACGACCAGGGAAATGCCGGCCACGCTTGCCAGGAAGATGGTCAGGATGCCGATGATGCTCGACGCCGTCGCCTGGATCTGGGCCATGTTGGTGATCCGGAAGTCATCCGCCTGGCTGGCGCTCAACCGGTGGCGCTCGCGCAGCAGGGCCTCCAAGGCGTTCTGGACGCTGTTCATATCGTCCTTGGACGCCGCCTGCACCTCCATCTGATTGATGGTCTGGTTGGTGATCCCCTGCAGCCGGATCTGGGCGGTGCTCACCGGGATGTAGATGACGTCGTCCTGATCGCTGCCTCCCGCCCCGGCTCCGATAGTCTGCAGCAGGCCGATCACCGTGAAGCTCACGCTCTTGATCCGGATCTGGGTGCCCACCGGGTTGCCACCGTTGGGATAGAGGGTCTGGTACACGGTCTGGCCGAGCACCGCCACCGGGGCAATACTCTGCACGTCGGAGTCGTCGAAGAAGCGGCCCTGAGCGACGGTCAGGGAAGAGAGGTCAACAATGGCCGGCGTGGTGCCGGTGGCCGAGGTCGTATCGGTCTGGTCGCCGTAGGCCACCAGACCGCTCGCCCGCACCGTGGGGGCCACCTCTGCCACACCGGGCAGACCGGCGGCAGCCGTGGCGTCACCGAGGGTCATGGTGGTGGTGGTGGTGGTGCGCACTCCAAACTGTCCCGATGCTCCTGGCGACACCATGAGCAGGTTGGTGCCCAGCCTGCTCAAGCTGGCTGCCACCTGGTTCTGCTCCCCCTGACCGATAGCCATCATCAGCACCACCGCCCCCACGCCGATGATGATCCCCAGCATGGTCAGGAAGGAGCGCATCTTGTTGGCCTTCAATGCCCTTATTGCGAAATCGCTCAGAATGCTGAATTTGACCGCCATTAACTTACACCCCCATGG
>PKYJ01000112.1 GCA_003132605.1 Peptococcaceae bacterium
AGGCGGTAGAACTGCTGGCCAAGGTTTGGGACCATGTGGACAGTAGGTATGTCTGGGGCTTCCGAGGGGCGTTCCTATGATTCCATGGTGGCCCACACGGCCATCATTTCATCCGATACATCATGCTGTCGCTTGGCAGCCGTTGTGGCCAAGATCCGAGAACCATCGGCAACCTGTTCTACGTCTGTTGCGACGAATTGCAGGATATCAGCCTGGTGGAGNNTGATCGACTACCTGATCAGCAGTTTGCCCTCATTTTTCAAGGAACGGCTGGCTGTTTGTTACTGCGAAAGTTGAGATACTAATTTTGATTAGCTGGATTGCAGTGATGTCAAAGCTGCTAAGTCTGCTTGCACCTGTGAAAGGTTGAAGCCCTCAGGGCTTACTCCCTTATCCAGAAACTCTTGGCTGAGAATTCCCCAAACTTCGTCACAATATTGCTGATAGAACGCCACTGTCATTTGCTGCAGTTGCGCCCAGGTCACAACGACTAGGTTATTACGGACAGCCATTAAAGGTATGTAATGTCCACCGTCGATAGTTGCTCCGGGGACGGGATCCCAAGGCTGGCCTGCATTAAATTGCGCCATAGCTGAGCTAGGGAATTGTATGCCGATGCCTACCGCATCACAGACGTAGAGGGCTTCAAGCAGTTGATTCATATTGCCCAGTTCTAAGGCTAAATAAGCACCGATTTTGTGGCGATTACCATTGGCATCAATTAAGCCGGTATTTTTCCGATATTTTAAGGCGACACGAGTATCTGTTCCCTGGTCCGTGCCAGGATCCGCAGGATTATAATCAGTCACCGCTGAATAGTCTGAAATGGCGTTAGCTCCAGTAAACGTAGCTGGATTGCCACCCTCAGTTGTCCACAACATCGTTTCGTGGTCACCACCCGCCCAGACACAATCGCCTGCCCCCTGAAACCCAGGAGACACGCTGTCGTCAGGACCATTACCAAGCATCTGCCACGCTTGGATCAACGTTTCGTGCCCGAACTGAGCAGGATGGGAAGGTAGGATGGGAGTTGTCGTGCGATAGTTTGCAAAAAGTAGATCTCGAGAGTCTTTGGTTGCTGGTTTTTTGCCAAATCTTAATTGAGTAATCATTTATCTTTGCTCCTTTAGCGTAGGACGCCACCCTAAAATTAGCAACTAAGCCAAGCTAAATGAATAAACCAAGCTACTGCAACCACATCAATTATACTGCTCCCAGAGGGTGAGACACATGACGGTACAAAATAAGTTAAAATGTGATCATGGAGAAGAGGAACCGATACACCGCAGAATTTAAAGCCAAGGTGGTCCTGGAGCTCATCCGAGAGGAGTCGACGCTCAACCAGGTAGCCTCGAAGTATCAATTGAACCCCCAGATGCTCAGCCAATGGAAGAGCGAGTTTGTCAAGAACTCTTCCACCGTCTTTGAGAGGGGCAAGGATGAGGCCGGGAAACTCCGCAAGGAAATGGATGAAAAGAAGCCCGGTATCAACAGATCATTGGCCAGCAGTCCTATGAGATTGATTGGTTGAAAAAAATCTGGCCTCAAATAGCTCGGTAGAAGCAAGGAAGCCCCCTGTGTCAGAATAGTTGTCAGTATAAGTGAGGTTATATTGCAACAAGTCATACTATAAAATGTGATATTTTACGAATAGTCGTTGATAATTATAGACAAATATATCGACCTGCTGCGTCAGTATTATTTCATCGGCGGCATGCCGGAAGCGGTGGCTGCATTTTCGCAAAATCAGGATTTCTCGCGGGTCAGGGAGATACAAAACAGGATCCTGGCGGCATATGAACAGGATTTTTCCAAGCATGTGCCGGTAAACACGGTAACCAGGCTTCGTGTGTTATGGAATTCCATCCCGTCGCAGCTTGCAAGAGAAAACCGCAAATTTACCCTATCCAGGCAAATCCAATATATCAAAGGCAGCCGCTACTTTGCCAGCACTGTCTTTCATGTTCCCAAGTCTCTGTTCAATTCTCATTTAAGTGAGGATTATAAAATTTTTCGGATGATTAGAAAACTGAGGCTTATCCCTTTCTTGCAGGAATATTGGCCGATTCCCGGTGTTCCGGCGCGAGTCCCAGAGGATTATTTCGATTGCGACCTTGATGCAGTTATCCGCCCTCTACGCTTTGATTGCAGGCGCATAGAAGGATATTTCGCCGGATTATGTTGGTGAACTGAGGGCGGCCTCTGCAGCCAGATTGGACGAGAATCGATGAAGGCCTTGACAGATACCGGACTTAGTCAGGCTTGAACAGGTTGGAGATTGCCTCGATCCTGGCGGTTGACATGAAATCTTTGAAGGCCCTGGTCTCCGCCTCTGCCTGAACCATCCTTCCGTAGTTCTCCGTGGTGGAATCGATCCGCCGGCCATTCAGGAGCGAGAACTGGATCTGGCTGCCGGACGACTCCCATTCCAGGTAACCTGATTCCCTGAGCACTCTCAAGCCGAGGATCACGGTGATCTCCAGTTCACCGGTGCTCGAAACCAGGTGCTCGAGGGTGGTGCAGTTGCCGTGGCCCGCCACATGCTTGAGGATGGACATCAGCCTCCTGATCAGGGGCGCAGTTGCTGAGGCGGCGCCTGCCGGATAGGCGAGCGCCAGCTTGCGGCATCTGGCAACGGCCAGCATCTCCCGGAGCAGCGACAGGTGGGCCGGGACGCTCGTGAGCGCCAGTGTATCGCAGACCCTGATGGAGTACCTGTTGGCGCTGCCGGCAGCCGGCGGAGCGCCTTCCCCGAACAGGCAGGTATCACCTGCGGGCAGTACCGGCAGCCGGCTGCCGGGCGCAAATCTCACGTCCACGATCTCGAGCTGCCGCTCGCCAAGCACCGGTTCCGGCTCTTCCCGGCCCTGCGCAGCCGCCATCCGCTCGATCACCAGTTGGATCCCGGTCGTGCCGTTGTAATCATTGCGGTTCAGGGTGTAGATCACGTCAACCGGCAGACCGGCATCGGGCGCCTCCCTGTTCCACCACCAGAGGGCGGTCCGGGAAGCGCCGTCCTTGCTCAGGACCAGACGCTGGTGCCGTCCGCCGCCGATGCTCCTGCAGGCTTCGATCCTGGCCGCAGTGGTGAGGAACCGGGGGGACGGGTTGCCCTCTCCGAAGGGGGCGAGCAGGCGCAGCTTCGTGAAGCTGTCGAGGGTTACCGATGCGAAAGGGACCTCGGCGTCCACATCCGGCCGGTCTGCTGTTGCCGCAGCCGTTGTTTTCAGGGCGTGATCGAGTTCTGCCTTCAGGGCCTGGCAGAAGGGGGCGAGGTCTTCCCTGCGCAGGGAGAATCCGGCGGCGCCGGCATGTCCGCCGAACCTGGTCAGGTGACCGGCGACCCGGGACAGGCAGCCGTACATGTCGACCCCCTCGATCGAGCGGGCGGACCCGACCACGGCCTCCCCATCTGCGCTGAGGGTCATCAGCGCAGCCGGCGCCTGGAAGGATTCCACCAGTCGACCGGCGGCGATCCCGATGATCCCCTGGTGCCAGGTTTCATCGAACAGGACCAGGGAACCGCGCCCGCCGGGTGCCCGGCCCGCTAAAGCGGGTTCCCCGGCGGGCACCCGCTCGATACTCTCAAGACTGTCAAGAACAGACTCCACGAGTTGCCGCCGCAGCTTGTTGTCATCATCCACCCCTTGCGCCAGCAACTCTGCCTCCTGGAGGTCGTCGCAGAGCAGCAGGTTCACGCTGATATCGGGTGCGCTCACCCGGCCCGGTGCGTTGAGGCGGGGGGCGATCTGGAAGCCGATGCCCTCCTCGTTCAACTCGGTGATGCCGCACAGCTTCATCAGGGCGGCGATCCCGGCGAGGGGCTCAGTTGTATTGATCGCTGCCAGGCCCCTCTGCAGCAGGTAGCGGTTCTCTCCCAGGAGGGGGACGACATCCGCCACCAGGCCGAGGGCGACCAACTGCAGGAGACGGTCGTCCATGGGGTGTGCCAGGCGCCTGCAGAGGGAGACGGCCAGGAAGTAGGCCACTCCCACACCGGGGAGCGACCGGCAGGGGTGGCCGGGATCCAGCATCTTGGGGTTCACCACCGCGCAGCCGGTGACCCGGTCCTCAGGGATGTCATGGTGATCGGTGACGATCACCCTCATCCCCAGGTCATGTGCCAGCCCGACCTCGGCGCGGCTGCCGATGCCGCAGTCGCAGGTCAGCAGCAGGCGGCAGCCTTGGGCTGCCAGGTCCCTGATGACGTCGCCGTTCAGGCCATACCCCTCGGTGAACCTGTTCGGGGCATGGTAGATGACGTCCGCCCCCAGCGACCTGAGGACCCGCACCAGCAGGGCGGTGGCCGAGACCCCGTCCACGTCGTAGTCCCCGTAAACGCATACCCGGGCGCCGGAGGCCAGGGAGTCCGCCAGCGCCTTGACGGCATCATTCAGGCCCGGCAGCGCCGAGGGGTCGGCAGGGGTATAGCAGTCCGGGTATAGAAATGCCCTGGCGGCATCCAGTGTCCGATAGCCCCGGTTCCAGAGGATCCGGGCGACCAGCGGGTCGTTGGCCAGTTCCAGGATGTCCCGGGTGATCTCTTCCTTCTCTGATCCGAACATGGCTGACTCTCCTACTCTATATTGTCCCAGGCCAGCGAGAGATCGTCGTAGTCGTCCTCTTCAAGATCGACTGACGATGCCCCGCGGCAGATGGGGGAGTATTCGCAGGTCTGGCAGGTTCTCTCGTCGGTGGTCGCCAGGAAGCTGCCAGGGTCCTTGCCGTCGATCTCGGC
>PKYJ01000126.1 GCA_003132605.1 Peptococcaceae bacterium
GCTAGCCGCTCTTATCCCACCGCTTCTGAAGCGGTGGGATAAGAGCGGCTACACCCTTAGTTAACTGGCTCTAAGCTTCAGTGGGGGAAAAGCAATCACCACTGAAGCCAAGACCCAGTTGAATCCCGGGGAGGAATTGTATTGCAGGTTGACGTAGGCTTGAAAGAGGCTCAGGATGCGCTCCTGGGCCTCATCATTCCCATGAATTGCGAGCCGGTGGCGCTTGACCAGGCCTTCGGGCGGATTTTGGGCCTGGACCTAGTGGCGCCACAGTCACTTCCACCGTGCACCCAGTCGGCCGTCGACGGCTATGCCATCCATGGAGAGGACTTTGAGCCGGTAGAGGACGCCCCTGACGTGCAGGGGCTGTTCGTGCGCCAGGTATTGAAGGCGGGCGAAGAGCCGGGGGCGCCGCTGGTGCCCGGGGAGACCGTGAGGGTGGTGACGGGAGGCTCCGTGCCGGCCTGTGCTTCAGCCGTCATTGCGGAGGAGCAGGTACGGCTCCAGGGCGAGCGGGTGTTCTTACATTACGAGCTTGTCCCTGGCAGTAACCTCAAGAAGACAGGGGAGGATTTTCAAAACGGGGAAGTGATCGCCCGGCCCGGGACACGCCTCACCCCTGGCTTGGTCGGTGTGCTGGCGGCTATGGGACAGAGCCCGGTGACGGTATACCGTCACCCCAGGGTGGCCATTGTCAGCTTCGGGAGGGAATTGGCGCCGGCCCGGGAGACTCCGGCCCCTGGCCAGACCCGGGACTGCAACGGACCGCTCCTGGCAGCGCTGGTTGCCCGGGATGGCGGAGAGGTTACCGGGGTGGAGATCCTGGGTGATGACGACCGGGAAGAGGACGGAGAGCGCCTGATCAGGCTGCTCAGCCAGTCGGACCTTCTGCTCACGATCGGGGGCGCTGCGCAGGAGTCCGGAGACCGCGCCCTGCCCATCCTGCGCCAACTGGGCACGGGGATGCTGTTCTGGGGTGTCCGCATCAAGCCGGGCAGCCACAGTGGAGCGGGAATGTGCGATGGCAAGCCGGTGGTTGCCCTGTCCGGAAACCCTGCGGCCTGTTCGGTCGGCTACGAGGTCCTGGCGGCACCCGTGCTGCGGGTGTTTCAGGGCTTGAGCCCGTCACCGCGGCGGCTAACCGCTGTCTGCACCAACTCCTTTTCCGGAAGAGGGGGATCACGCCGCTTCCTGCGAGGATATGCGGTCTGCAGCGAGGATGGCTGGCGCGTGCTGGTGTTGCCGGGGCAGAAATCCAGCATGCTGAGGTCTCTGATCGACTGTAATGCGCTGATCGATCTGCCGGCAGGACACCTGCCCGTGGATGCCGGGAGCGAGGTCTCGCTCATTCTGCTGGGGTTACATTGAAAGTGGTTCAATAATGTGGTCATAACTCTATATGCTTGATGCGAGGTCTATGCCTCTTCCCAGGGGGTCGGGATGCGACGGGGAATGGTGATGTCGCCCAGGATCTCCGGAACACTGCCGCTCTTGATGATACGCCCGCCGACCATCACCCGGACACTGTGAGAAAAATAAGGGACTTCGGTGTAATCGTGGGTGACGAACAGGGTTGAAATTTTAGTTTCGTGGAGGATTAACCCGATCTCCTCCAGCAGGGCCTGGCGGGTCGGGTAGTCCAGGGCGGAGAACGGCTCGTCAAGGAAGAGGATGCGCGGGCCCAGGGCGAAGGCGCGAGCCAGATTGACCCGCTGGGCCTCACCGCCGGACAGCTTCAGGGCGGAGCGATCCCGCAGGCGAGCAATCCCCAGGCGTTCCAGCCATTCTTCGGCCCGCTGCCTGGCGGTCGGGGCAGTTACGCCCCGGATGCGCAGACCGGTCAGGACATTGCCCAGCACTGTATCATCCATCAGCAGCGGCTCCTGAAAGACGACAGCCATCTGGCGCCGCAGTTCCAGCGTGTTCTCCCGCCGGGAGAGGATGCCGTTGAAATGAACGCTACCATCGCTGGGGCGCTGCAGCAGGGCCAGTGTCAGCAGCAGGCTGGTCTTGCCGGCCCCGTTGGGCCCCACCAGCGCTACCACCTCGCCGGCGCCGAGGGCGAACCGGGCAACGTTGAAGACCTCTCTTTTATCCAACACGAGGCGCAGATCCCTCGCCTCCAGCAGTGTCTGTACGGTCATTGCCATCCCACTCCGGTCTATTATTGGGGTTGCCTCCGGTGCTGTTGATACCAGGTCAGAATTGCGGTAACGATAAATGTCAAGAGCAGAAGAATGATGCTCAAGGCCATGGCCAGCACGAAGTCTCCCATGGAGACCTCCTGATCGATCGTCGTGGTGAGCACCCTGGTCAGTCCCTCAATATTGCCTCCCACCATCATGGCAGCGCCAACCTCGGAGATCACGCTGCCAAAACCGGCGATTACCGCTGCCAGGAGGCCGAGCCTGGCCTCCTGCAACAGCAGCCACAGAAATTGCCAGCGATTGGCGCCCAGGGCGAGGATCTGAAAGCGCATTTTGGGATTGATCGTCTGAATGGCAGCCAGGGTGAACCCGGCCACGACCGGAAAAGCGATGATGACCTCAGCGATGATCATGGCGCCGGGTGTGTAGAGCAGGTCCAGCCAGCCCAGCGGGCCATACCGGAACAACAGGAGCCAGACGAACAGCCCCACCACTACGGGGGGTAATCCCATTCCAAAATTGACGGCGCTGACCATTAGCAAACGCCCGAAAAATTTCCTTAAAGCCAGCGCCACGCCTACCGGCACGCCTATAACCACGCTGATCAGGGTGGCCGTGCCGGTGATCTGCAGCGTGCGCCAGGTGATCCTCAGCACCTCCGGGTCCCCGCTGATCAGCAATCTGCCTGCCTGGATCATTCCATCGCCAATGACTGACAATACGGGCACACATCCTGTTGACAAACATTAATCGATGCGCTGACTTTCTACTTGTGGCTCTATGATCCGCTCTTCACGGCATCGGCGTAATATAGCGGCTGGCCGTACTTGTCCTTGCCAAAATCGGCGATTACCTTCTGGGTGTTGGGGTTGAGCATGAAATCCACAAAGGCCTTGGCCCCGTCGGCGTTCACCTTGGAAAATTTGGCTGGATTGACCTGCATCACGTGGTAGATATTAGTCAATGCCTTATCGCCCTGCACCAGGATATCCAATTGGAGGTTTTTCTGCTGGGCGAGATAGGTGCTGAGGTCGGTCAGCGTGTAGCCGGTCTTCTGTGAGGCCAGCAACAGGGTCGGAGCCATTCCCTGGCCTGCATTCAGGTACCAACTACCGCTGGGAGTGATGCCGGCCTGTTTCCAGAGGGCTTTTTCCTCGATGTTCGTGCCTGAATTGTCTCCCCTGGAGACAAAGACCGCTTTGGCTGCGGCGATCTTTTTGAAGGAATCTGTGGCAGACAGCCCCTTGATCTTGGCCGGGTCGTCCGGCGGGCCAACAACCACATAGGAGTTGTGCATCAAAAGTTGATAGTTGATGAAGTCGCCGTTGTCGACATCCGGCTTCTCGGCGCTGGGGGCGTGGGTGATCAGGACATCCGCCTCTCCCTTGGCGCCTAAAGCGATCGCCTGCCCGCTGCCGTTGTAAATCGGTTTCACAACATAGCCGGTCTGGGTCTGAAACATGGGGATCAGGACGTCCATCAGACCCGTATCCTGGACGTCCGTGGTGCTGGAAAGAATCAGGTTCTTATTCGCAGGGCTTGGCGGCTGAGGCGCCTGAGCCTGTTTCTTGGCGCATCCCGCTGCCAGACCGAGCAGCAGCAATACAACAAGACCACACAACCATAAGCTGTTTTTCTTCATAATTTCCTCCCCTTCGATTCTTTAGTTAGACACCTCGGCAGCGCCTTACTGAGCCAGCATATCAAGGCGTGGATGTAAAAAACTGCCTAACCGTCATTTTAAAGCATTACCTGTTTCACCGCTGTTTAGCAGGTTGGCTCGATCACCTCCTTGTTGCCCGGTTGGAACGGGGAAGGGCAGGATCATGCGAAAAGAAAAATAATAAAGCCGGGCGCGGAAACCGGCAACCCGGCCATAGTATCCCCTTTCCGCAATGGGAGGTTTGCCCGTTTCCAGGCAAGCCCTGACGGTCAAGCTACCATACCGTTTGGCTGCAGGTGGCAAGACTCGGAGACCCTTTTTAATGACTTAAATATCTATACGACAATTTCTTTTGCAAATCCTGCTTCATTTATGGTTCGGTAATAATATTTGTTAAGCTACACCATCTGTGGTTTCCGTTGTTCAGATCAATATATTCGGCAAGAAAGAAGGATTTTATGGGAAAAAGGAAAAGATATAAGAGGGTCTGTAGAATACCGGGAATCCAGGCTGGTAGTTCTTACTTTTTGGAAGGGAGGAGACAATTTGCGGGGCGATCACGAGAAGTCAACGGAGTCAAATATTGAACTGGACCCGCGAGTCAGGGAAGCTGTTTTGAAAGCCGCCCCGGAGGGCAGGATCACCTGCCCTGCAGCCAGGGAGCTAGCTGATAGGTTGGGAGTCGACCCGAGCGTCATCGGAGAGGCCTGCAACCAGCTCAGGATCAAGATCAAGGGTTGCGCCCTCGGGTGTTTCCGATAGGGGTTGGACGAGTGAGAACAGAGCTTTTTACGGTACTGCCGGTACCGGAGGCCAGAGAACGGATGGCGGTGCTGCTGCCCATAGACCTGCGCCGCAGTGAGGATGTGCCTATCCTGCAGTGCCTGGGGAGGCGGTTGGCTGAGGCTGTGCCAGGCCGGGAGAATGTGCCCGGCTTTACACGCTCTACGGTTGACGGGTACGCCGTCAGAGCGGCAGATACTTTCGGGGCCGGCGACGGCGCTCCGGCCTATTTTACTGTAACCGGGGAGGTCCTGATGGGCGCCGGGCGCCCTCCGGGCGTGGAACGGAAGCTGGAACTCGGCGAGGCGGTGCGCATCGCCACGGGCGGCATGCTTCCGTCTGGCGCCGATGCGGTGTTGATGGTCGAGCACACGGAAACGGTAGGGGCGGAGGGGATCGAGGCCTACCGCCCGGCGGGACCCGGTGAGAATGTGATTTACGCCGACGAAGACATACGCGCCGGTACTGAAGTTTTCCCGGTCAATTACTTGCTGCGCCCCCAGGATATCGGCTATCTTGCCGCCATGGGCGAACTCCGGCTCAATGTCTTCGCGCCCCTGAGGGTGGGAATCGTATCGACCGGTGACGAGATCGTTCCCGTGGAAGCGAAGCCGGCCCCCGGCCAGGTCCGGGACGTCAATTCGTATTCCCTGTATGGCCAGGTGCTGCTGTGGGGAGGGGAGCCCGTGCTCTACGGGGTGGTCCGGGACGACGCGGCCCTGCTCTTTGAAAAACTCATCCAGGCTTGCGAGTCAACAGACCTGATTCTGGTTTCCGGCGGCAGTTCGGTTGGGGCGAGGGACTACACCGCAGAGATCATCAACCAGATGGGGGCGCCCGGCCTGGTTTTCCACGGCTTGGCGGTTAAACCCGGAAAACCCACTCTCGGAGGTGTCGTGGACCGGAAGCCGGTTTTCGGCCTGCCGGGGCATCCGGCTGCCGCCCTGATCGCCTTCGATCTGATGGTCGCTCCGCTACTGAAGTTTGGTGGTTATCGCCAGATTCAGCCCGGCGCCCTGCCTGTCCGGGCGTTGATCTCCCGCAGCCTGGCCTCGGCGCCGGGACGGGAGGAATACTTTCGCGTCAGGCTCCAGTACCGGCAGGGAGTTTTGTGGGCGGATCCGGTGCTGGGTAAATCCGGCCTGTTGAAGCCGATGGTTGAGGCCGATGGCCTGATCAGGGTTCCCCTTGAGAGCGAGGGGATTGCTGTGGGTGCGGAGGTGGACGTTGTCCTGTTCGGGACCGACTACGTCCTGTGAGAAAGGAAGCAGAGGGGCGAATTCATCGAGTGAGACGAATAACCGTCCCCTGTCCCAATATCTTAAGTGTCTGACACCGAGGTGATATGCATGGTCCTGGAACGGCAGCGCTACCTGCAGAACGTGCCCAGGGAAGAGGCTTTGAGCCTGTATATGGAAAGACTGGCCGCCATGGGAGCGCTGGCGCCCGGCCAGCCGGAGCGGATTCCGGTGGACAGGGCAGTGGGCCGGGTAACTGCAGCGCCGGTCTTCGCCAGGATCTCTTCACCGCATTATCATGCATCCGCCATGGACGGCATCGCCGTGAATGCCGAGTCCACCTTCGGGGCGAATGAGACCAGGCCGGTGAGCCTGGCGCTGGAGGTAGAGGCATTCGTGGTGGATACCGGAGACCCGCTTCCGGAGGGCTGCAATGCCGTGATCATGATTGAAGACCTGCATTTCTCAAACGACCAGACGGTGGAGATTATCGCCTCAGCGGCGCCCTGGCAGCATGTGCGCACGGTCGGCGAGGACTTTGTGGAAACGGATATGGTGCTCCCCTCGCACCAGGAGGTGCGCCCCTATGACCTCGGCGGTCTGATCACCGCCGGGGTGCTGGACCTGGAGGTCTTTCCCAGGCCGCGGGTTGCCCTCCTGCCTACGGGGACAGAGTTGGTGCTGCCGGGCGAGCCTCTCGTACCCGGGGCCATCATTGAATCAAATAGCCGGGTCCTTGGTGGTCTGGTTGAGGAGTGGGGCGGTATACCGGTCCTGGCGCCGCCTACCATAGACGACTATGAACTGTTAAAAAGGGTGATCCTGGATTACTTGGACCGGTCCGATCTGCTGGCAGTGATCGCCGGCTCCTCAGCCGGACGGGAAGATTTCACCGCAGCCCTGTTTCAGGAACTGGGGGAGGTCTATATACACGGCGTTGCCACCAAACCGGGCAAGCCGGTCATCCTGGCCTCGATTCAGGGCAAGCCGGTGATCGGTGTTCCCGGGTATCCGGTTTCGGCGGCCCTCGCCTGGGAGTTTTTCGGACGGCCGGTGCTGGCGCGGAAGTGTGGGCTGACGGTGCCTTCCCGGCAGAGAGCGAAGGCCTATCTTGGCAGGAAGACGGTTTCCCCCCTGGGCGCCGAAGAGTTCATCAGGGTCAAGCTCGGCCGGGTACGCGACCGGTTGGTGATCCAGACCCTGCCTCGGGGCGCCGGCACCGTCACCTCCCTGGTGCAGGCCGATGCTATTCTGACTGTGCCGCGGCTTTCGGAGGGCTTCCCGGGCGGGTCGGAGGTGGATGTGGAACTGCTCCGGCCATTGGAGCAGATTGCTCGCACCACGGTGGTGGTTGGCAGTCACGACCTGGTGCTGGACATCATCGCCAACCTGATCCAGGAGCGGCGTCCAGGGCGGCGGCTGATCTCCTCTCACGTGGGAAGCATGGGCGGTCTGACCGCTTTGCTCAGGGGCGAGGCCCACCTGGCCGGCATCCACCTGCTGGATGAGGAATCGGGAGTCTATAATCTTCCTTCAGTACGGCGTATCCTGGGAAACCGGGCGATGATCCTGGTCAACCTGTCCTACCGTACCCAGGGAATGCTGATACCGAAGGGCAATCCCCTGGGTATCGAGGGCCTGCCTGACCTGGTGAGGCCAGGAGTGCGATTTATCAACCGCCAGCGTGGTTCGGGCACGCGCCTCCTGTTCGATTGCCTGTTGCGCAAGGAGCAGATCGCACCAGGGCAGNNTCTCCGGCTACGAGCGGGAGGAGTATACCCACCTGGCAGTAGCGGTGGCGATAGCCTCCGGCAACGCGGATGCGGGGTTGGGGATTCAGGCTGCCGCCGGATCCCTGGGCCTGGATTTCATCCCGGTCGGGGATGAGCGCTACGACCTGTGCATACCTGCTGATCTGTGGGAGACGGAAGATGTCCTCGTGGTCCGGGAACTCCTGGAGGACCCGGAATTCAGCAAGGCTGTCCGGCGGTTGCAGGGATACGATTTCCGGGACTGTGGCAAGATCATGGGCAAAACCGGCGACGAGTAAGAAGCGAGGTACGAGGAATAAGGATGAATGCCGCTGACATTTCTCCCGTTTGCAGTGGGGCCATGGAAAGCAGGATGATTCAGATGGATTTCCGGTACAAATTGTTGTCTATTATTGTGGGAACTACCCACACGAATTAGCGAAGAGCCTATAACTTTAGAGTTTTGTTAAACTATTCTCACTCTTTCCCCCAAAACCTTTTCAATAAATACCCTTGCAATAGTAGGGTCAAACTGTGTGCCAGAACATCTTCTTATTTCATTCATGGCTTCTTCTTCACTTAATGCTTTACCATAAGTCCTATTAGTAGTCATAGCGTCGAAAGCGTCAGCAACGGCAATAATCCTGGCCTGTATTGAAATTTCTTCGCCTTCAAGACCTCTCGGATATCCCTTCCCGTTCCAATATTCCTGATGCTCAAGAACATAATCGGCTATTTCCGAAAATTCATTGACCGAGCTTAATATTCGATACCCTATTTCAGAGTGTCTTTTTATTTCAGTCCAGTCATCACTATTTAATTTTTTGGGCTTGTTAAGAATTTTTTCGTCAATTCCTATTTTCCCTATATCATGCATAAGTCCGGCTATTCTGATCTTATTGACATCATCTTTATCAAAATTCATCTTGGTTGCAATATCTTCACAAATTTTACTGACCCTTTTCGAATGCAACATCTCTCTATTACTTTTTTCATACAGCGTATTCATAATCAGGTCTATTGTTTTACTCCGCGTGCTCAAACTTTCATAAATTTTGTGTTTATACATATGGTCTTCAGCATTTTTTGATACCTCTTGAATGTTTTCTTCCTCATTAGTCTTAGTTCCATAACCAAAGGAAATAGAAATATCAAGGGATCCTACTTTTTCTTTTGATGCCAGATCCTTGATGCGTTTAATGACTTGCTCTGCTCCAAAACCATTCGCTTTAGGCAATATAATAACAAATTCATCCCCTCCGAGTCTGGCAATAATGTCATCAGCCCGGCATACCTTCTTTATCACTTCTGCTGCTTTTTTAAGAAGCTCATCACCCATGATATGTCCAAAGGAATCATTGACAAGCTTCAATCCGTTTACATCACCCATAGCAATGGTCATAGGAAGATTTCTTTTTGTATCAAGTCTCTTTAACTCTTCTTCGTAAAATCTGCGATTATAGAGCCCTGTAAGTTGGTCGTGATAACTTAAATATAAAATTTCTTCCTCCTTTTTTTTATGTTCGGTGATATTTTGAATAGTGCCAACAACTTTAGATGCATTTCCTTTCTCATCAACTAGTAACTCAGCTTTGCTATGAACAAAGTGTTCTTGTCCGGTTTTAGCATTTTTTATTTTAAATTCCGCATCATACTTTTCTTTTTTCGAAATTAAACCGATAAGTTTGGCATCTAGCAACTCGCGATATTCTGGGAATACACATTCTTCTACAGTATCTAATGGCAAATATTGCGAAATGTACTCAATTCCGTATATGTTAAAAAATTCCTCAGATGCCCAAATATTTTTTGTATCTAAATTAAGTTCCCAATTTCCAACGTGTGCCATTTGTTGAGCTGCAATTAAACGGTTTTCACTTTCCTTTAAGGTGTTTTCTGCCTGCTTGCGATCTGTGATGTCGTTCAGCACGACGCGGCATACCGGCGCGCCGTCGGCGTCTTGCAAGGTGATATCCACCAGATGTGCCCAAAATACCGTCCCGTCCATTTTCACCATCCGCAGTTCGCAAGCCTGCGGTTCACCGATCTCAAAGAGCTGTTTTCTGTGCAGGTAGTAGATGTCCTGGTCCTCTTTGAGGATGAACCGGCTGATCGGCTGCTTGGTCAGCGCACCCCGGGCCACGCCCAGCAGGTTGGCGGCGGCGAGGTTGGCCTCCATGATCAACCCCTTTTCGGAGATGGTGCAATAGCTCACTGGCGCCAGGTCGTACAGGTCGAAATAGCGCGCCCGCGCGGCGTCCAGTTCCGCCTGCACCCGTTTCAGCTCCTCGTTTTGCATCTCCAGCTCGATCTGATGCAC
>PKYJ01000157.1 GCA_003132605.1 Peptococcaceae bacterium
CCGGGCCGCACCTGCACTTCGAGATCCGGGTGAACGGCGTCCCGGTCAACCCCATGACGTACCTCTGAGTTGTTTGGAAGGGCGATTGTCTGCTACCTATATTTTTTATTTATAAGAGTTAGCAGGAGAAGTCTCAGCGGTGTCGAAATTACCATGAAGTTGTCAATCCACATAGAAAGGGTTGGGTGATGATCTCAATAGCATACTTTTTTTCCCGTAACAAAAGACAGGATTTGCCGGTACGGAATGTGGAGCATTTTACAACTGAGATCCAAGATGGCGCCGGGTTGCGGCGTACCGTCCTTTCTTGTTTGATGTGCCTGGTGCTTGCTTTTATTTTTTTTAGCGCCACCGGCAACTTGGCTTACGCTGACAATGTGACTGTCGGCAACGTGCAGTTGCAGGTATTAGGCAATACCGTCAATGTGCGTTCAGGCCCCGGTATGAGCAGTCAGAAAATCGGCCAGGTGTATCCGGGAGACATCGTTCAGGCAAAAGCAAAAAGTGATGACAACTGGTATCAGATCGATTTTCATGGAGAGACGGGATGGGTCGCCGGTTGGCTGGTCCAGGTCTACCAGCCGTCTGCGGTTGCCTCCCGTGGCTTGGTGACCGGTATAATCGGCGTTGCCGAGCGTTTTTTGGGCAGGCCCTACCATTATGGGGCGAGCGGGCCTTATAGCTTCGATTGCTCCGGTTATACGCGCTATGTCTTTTCCCTGCTCGGGATCAACCTGCCGCACACCGCCAACGGCCAGGCCCAGGTAGGTGAAAGGGTGACGTCTCCATCCCCGGGCGACCTGGTATTCTTCGGGAGCAACGGTTATATGACTCACGTCGGGATCTACATAGGCAACAACTCTTTCATCAATGCCGAAAACTACGGGTCTGGTGTCACTGTCTCCTCACTCAGCAATTTCAGCCCCCGGTATGCCGAGGCGCGCAGGATCATCTAGCGCCGGTAGTCATCGTGGGAAATCCTCTTCACTTCCTGTCTCACCGTCCAGAAGAGGCAGTTTTCTTCCGATGGCATGAAATGATTGCCGGTCTGCTCGAAGTTCACGGCGTAGCAGCCTCCGCCACACCTCTGAAAACAGTGCCCGCAGTGCTGCGGCTGCCGGTCGCCGGAGTTCCGGAAGGGCTCAAGCAGCCTGGCATCGATGCCCTCGTTCACATTGCCGATGATCCACCTTCCGGCCTCGTCCTCCAATCCCAGCAGCTTCGAGCAGGGACTCACGCTCCCATCCGGCGCCACCGCCAGCGAGGTCCTGCCGGCCCGGCAGCCCCAGCCAACGTATTCTTCCTGCTGTTCGAACTCCTCGATGAACAATGGCAGACCCCGTTTTTTCCATTCATAGTAGTCATGGAGTATGGCCACCAGGTTGAGGCCATACTTTTCTACCTGCTTTTTGCTCCATTGCGTAGGGCCATGGGCGGGGCCGATGATCAGGTTGTGCAGACCTAAAGCAACGAGCTGTCTGAAGTCTTCTCTCATGGCGTCCAGGGCTTCGGTGCTGACGGTCATCCGGGCGCCCAACTGGGGTTGGTACTTTTTCATCAGCGGTATCAGGTCAACGATTTTGTGCCAGGTGCCGGCGCCGCTTTTCGTCAGGCGGTACCGGTCGTGGCTCTCGGCCCCCCCGTCTATGCTGAGAAGGATACTGATCCTGTGCCTGGCAAAAAACTTCAGGGCTGACTCGTCGATCAGGGTACCGTTGGTGGTGATCGCCCAGTTGACGTATCGATTGCGCCTCCGGGCAGCCTCAGCGGCATAGGGCACTATTTGCTCGATCAGCGCCATTTCCAGCAGGGGCTCGCCACCGATTAAAGTTATGGTAACTTCAGGCACTACCGCCCGATCCAACAGCAGATCGATTGCCTGCTTGGCGGTGGCGCCGGCCATGCGCTCGTGGGTTTTCCTGCGCACGAAACAGTATTGGCAGGCCAGGTTGCAGTTGAAGGTCAGGTTCAATTCCATGGCCGCCAGAAAGAGCTTGCTCATATTCAGTTCATTATCTACAATGCCTGCCAGTTTTCTGGCTTCACCCGGGCTGATCAGAAACTTGCTTGTTAAAAGCTCAGCAAGAGCCAGGGGGGAGTACCCTGGATTGGCGCCGGTGTACTCCCCGATAAAGTCTCTGATCTGGGTTATCCAATCACTCCTGCCTGTTATCTCCATGGCTTATTCTTTCGCATCCATGTTATTCGCGGCCTCGCTGTCCGTTGCCGGGTCCGGAGTCTGCTGGGGTGTTCCCTCCGGAGCCTGGGTATCATAACCGAACGGGTAGTAGCAGGGATAGGCGAAGAGTTCGAAACAAGAGGCGCCGAATCGCT
This sequence comes from Peptococcaceae bacterium, assembly GCA_003132605.1. Taxonomy (GTDB): domain Bacteria; phylum Bacillota; class DSM-12270; order Thermacetogeniales; family Thermacetogeniaceae; genus Palsa-1188. The sequence goes on from PKYJ01000157.1 coordinate 2,335, forward strand.
CGAAACAGTGGTGTCCAAAAAACCGCTCGAAACAGTGGTGTGCGAAAAACCGCTCATAGCACGGATCTGAGGATGGACCCGGGGACGGGGTGTAAGCCGTGAACGGCTGGTAGCAGGGTCCGGAGAACGCCTGATAACATGGCTGGGTGAATGCTTCGTAGCAGGGATGGGCGTGCGGATGGTAGCAGGGATGGGCGAACCGCTCATCACACGGATCCGGGGACGGTACGTCAGAGATGTACGGCTGGTAACAAGACGAAACAAACGGCTGGTAACAAGACTGCGTAAACGCCGTGGCACAATACGAAGTGAACGCCGTGGAGCATTGTGTGAAGAAAGGCGTGGAGCAAGACTGGGTAAACGGCTGGGCGCATTGCATATAAAACGGCTGGTAGCACGCCTGGGAATATGCCTGGTAACACGGCTGGGCATATACTTGATAGCATGGACGAGCGTATGCCTGGCGGCATGGCTGAGCACCAAATGGTTGGCGGCA
>PKYJ01000054.1 GCA_003132605.1 Peptococcaceae bacterium
CGGTAGTGACCACGGGCACCGCTCCCAGGCAGGCAGCCACCTCCCGGGCCAGGCGGTTGGCGCCCCCCCAGTGACCCCCCACCAGGCTGACGGCGAAATTGCCGCCATCGTCCACCACCACGACCCCGGGGTCATACCACTTGCTCTGGAGGAGCCGGACCAGCAGGCGCACCACGATCCCCACGGCCATGATAAAGACAAAACTATCATAGTTGCGCCAGAGATCCGACAGCATGGCGGACAGGGGCTGGGCAGCCTCCAGCACATCCAGCCTGTCGCCGCTCATGGCGCCGCCCCCGGTACCGGGCACCGCCGCCTGCGGCCAGGCCTGCTCCATGCGGCGAGCCAGGCCGCCCCCGGAGGGAGTGAGGTAGATCACGGCAATGCGCCGCCCCCCGGATGCGGGCGCCTGGCCCCGGAACCGTCCGGACTGCTGCTCCGCCTGCTCCTGCTTCTGTTGTTCAGGTTGATCAGGTTGTCGAGATTGTCGCATTTCCGCCTCGCACATGCCGTCCCATCCTCACCATCATCGGAAACCTGCCGCCATCCCTCATTCGACGCTAATGCCCCTCGCCCCGGCCATGACGGTAGCCATGGCTGAAGTCCGGGTCGTACAGCAGTGACCGCTGGCCGCTGGCCGCCAGGAAATCGCCGACGAAGACCAGGGCGGTCCTGGTGATACCCGCCTCCTCGGCCCGCTGCGCCAGCTCTGCCAGCGGCGCCCGGATCACCCGCTGATCGGGCCAGGAGGCCCGCTCGACAATGGCCGCCGGGGTCTCCGGCGGAAAGCTGAGGAGCAGGTCCGCCACCGCCTGGGGCAGCAACTGGGCGCTCAAGAAGAGGCAGGTGCTAGAACGGTGGCGGCCAAGGTCCCGCAAGGACTCGGTTTCCGGCACCGGGGTGCGGCCGCCCTGCCGGGTCAGGATCACCGTCTGGCTCCCCCCGGGCACCGTGAGCTCCCTGCCCAGCAAAGCAGCAGCCGCCAGGAAGGAACTGACGCCCGGAACGATCTCCCAGGGGATCCCATCCTGCTCCAGGCAGTCGATCTGCTCCTGGATCGCCCCATACAGGGCCGGGTCGCCGGTATGCAGCCGGACCACCGTCTGGCTGGCAGCAATACCCTGTCTGATCAGGGCCACCGTCTCCTCCAGGGTCAGGGACGCCGTATCGTGGCAGGGCACGCCTGATCGGACGTACCGGAGCAACTCCGGGTTCACCAGGGAACCGGCATAGAGCACCAGGTCCGCCTCCTGCAGCAACCGTTGGCCCCGGACGGTGATCAGTTCCGGGTCGCCGGGCCCCGCCCCTACAAAGTAAACCTTCCCTGTCGCCGCTTGCCGCACACTCGGCACCCCTTTCCTTTTCTGCGCACTCTTCCTTCACAGTGCAGTTCAGAATTATGTCAACTAACTTCCAGGGCCACGCACGCTTCCGTTCCCCCCCACTGAAGCTAAGACCCAGTTGAACAGCCGCCATGGCGCACCAGGATGAGCGAGTAATAATCACCGGGCAATTCCCCCGCTCCCACCAGGGAGTCCTTGATGACCTGGCCGTCCATGCCGCACCGGCAGACGTAGGCAGCGTCATCGAGGCGCCCCAGCTCGGCCAGCAGCGCCTGCACTTCCGCCAACACCGGCGCCACCTTGAGCAGCACCACATTCTCGAAGGTGGACAACACCTGCCGCAGGTAATCGACACCACGGGTGGCCGGCACCACTGCCAGGCCCTCCTGCCCCATCGTCAAGGCCCGGCCCAGCAGCGACGCCGCGGCGCTGAAAGAGGTAATGCCCGGCACCGTCTCCACTTCTATGTCCGGCTGCTGCCGGTGCAGGGCCTCCAGGAGGTAGAAAAAAGTGCTGTAGAGTGTGCTGTCGCCCAGCGTGAGAAAGGCGGCGTCCCGCCCGGAATCCAGCACTGTCAGGACCTGGGCGGCAGCCTCATCCCAGGCCCGCGACCGGGCCTGGCGGTCGCGGGTCATGGGCGCCGTCAATTCCCGTACCTCCTGGCCGCCGGAGATAAACGGCCTGATGATGCTGAGGGCTATGCTCCCGTCGCCGGTGTCTCCCCGGGGCACGAAGACCACCGGGGCCTCGCCCAGCAGGCGCACCGCTCTCAATGTCAACAGGTCTGCAGACCCGGGGCCGGCCCCGATCCCATACAGTCTGCCTCGTCGTGCCGGCAAACGCCCCCCTGACCGTTCCTCTATGCCCTGTTCAGTTTCAGGCACCGCCAGGCCTCCCTTCGTTTGCACAGACGGCCAGGCTGGCCGACAGGATGAAGACCGGGTTCTCCCCGCTCCAGATCTGGGCGCTCCCACGGGGAGCGACTCTGGCCAGGCTCATCATGACCGTATCCCGATCCTCCCATGGCCCTTCCTGCAGCACCTGCCAGGCGCCGCTGAATGTATCCGGGGTGACGGCGGTGATGACCACCCGCCCGCCAGGCCGCAGCCAGCCGCCGGCCAACCCCAGGATCTCCCGCAACCTTCCGCCGCTCCCCCCGATCAGGATGCAATCCGCCGGGGGCCACCCGCGGCAGGCATCGGGGGCATCCCCTTCCACCAGCCTGACATTGGGGATGCCGAACTTCAGCAAGTTTGCCCGTACCAGGGCTGCGGCGGCGGGGTTCTTCTCCACTGCCCAGACGGTGCCCGGAGCTACCAGGCGAGCCGCCTCCACCGTCCACGATCCGGTGCCGGCGCCAATCTCGTAGACCACCATGCCCCGCTTCAGCCGGGCCTTGCACAGGGTCAGGGCGCGCACCTCCTCCTGGGACATGGCCGCCGCTCCCTGCACAAACAGCTTGTCCGGCAGGCCGGGGGTGACCACGCCAAGATATGCGCCCAGATCTTCACTGGCGATGGCTGCACCCTCGATTATAGCCCCTGCCGTCCCGGAGGATGTCCCGGAAGGCGTCTTGCCTACCGGCAACCGCCCCGGCTCCAGTTCGTCCTGCAGCAGGATCAGGATGCTGTTGCCGCGCCCAAAGGACACCCGCTGCTGCCCGGCGATCACCTCCAGGCTGCCGTAGGCGATCCCTTCCCCGGGCAGCCCCAGGTCGGTGAGCACCCAGGCCTGCCCGAACCGGCTCCCCTGTTCCAGCAGGTACCTGCAGACCGCCGCCGGAGGATATTTGGGCTCGGTCAGCACCGCCGCCCGCTCCGCCCCAGCGATGTCCACCAGGCCGTCCAGGCCGCGGCCGTGGACGCTGGCGACGCAGAGGTCATCCCACTTGATCCCCAACCGGGCACAGGCCAGTTGCAGCGAGCTGATACCGGGGATGACGCTGATGCCGTCGGAGCCGAAACGCTGCCGCAGCCGGGGCAGCAGGCTGTAGAAGCCGGGGTCGCCCGAGAGCAGCACCGCCACCCGCTTCGCCTGCCTGGCGTCGTCGATGTATTCCAAAATACCGTCCAGGTCGCGTCCGATCAGGCGCTGCTCCTTGCCCGGCAAGTCGAACAGCGCCAGGGCGTTGCGTCCGCCCACCAACACTTCCGCCGCCAGCACCGCCTCTCTGGCAACTGGCAGCAGGTATTCCTCGCTCCCGGGGCCCACGCCCACCACAGTTATCGGGTAAGCCAACTCGTTCAACCCCTTCGAAACTCAATTCAATCTTCTGCAGATATTCTACAATCATCCCATCAGGATTGAACCTTTGCCCCAGCCAGTTCCCGCTTCAACGTCCAGCCTGCCTCCCTCATCAGTGACACCGCCCGCTCATCCCAGCCGACGGCCTCTCCGCTGTAGGAAAACAAGACGGTGCCCACCCGCAGTTCCTCCCGGGCGTAGGCCTCCGCCCGGCTGCTGGCCCGCAGGGCCAGGTCTTGCCAGACCACGTCCAGGCCGGCTTCCTGCAGCAGGCCGACCATCGCCTCGGCGGTGGGAGCGTCCAGGATCGACCTGACCAGGTCCGCCCCCGCTCCCCTGACTGCGGCCAGGGCGGCCACCGCCTCGGCCCGGCCGTCGGCGATCCGGTTGTAGGTCTGGAAGGAGCCGGCGGCCACCTTGGCCAGCTTGCCCACGTGGCCCCACAGCACTACCTGGCGGAAGCCGCAGCGGACGCACTCATCCAGCATGAAGCCGACAAAGTTGCTGACCAGGATCACCGCCTCCTGCGGCACCCCGAACCCCGCCGCCAGGCTGACCCCGCGGCGGCCCGGCGTCAGCAGCAGCGTCTGCTGCCCGGCCGCCCTGGCAATTTCGAGCTGGGGCACCAGGGCCTGCTTGAAGGCCTCCTCGGACATCGGCTCCACGATCCCGGTCGTACCCAGGATGGAGATGCCACCAGTGATTCCCAACCTGGGGTTCATCGTCCGGCGGGCCAACTGTTCGCCCTCCGGAACGCTGATCACCACCTCGGCGCCGTTCCCCGAAGAGAGCACACCCGATACGTTATCCCTGATCATCTGCAGCGGCCCCGGGTTGATGGCCGGCTGACCCGGTGGCACGGCCAGGCCCGGCTTGGTGACCACGCCGACGCCCCGGCCGCCCCGAACGACAATCTCTCCGGGCTGCAGCCGCACTGTAGCCTCAATCCGGGCACCATCGGTGATGTCCGGATCATCCCCGGCGTCCTTGATCACCCAGGCCCGCGCCGCGCCCGGAGGGCACCCGCCCTCGAGCTCCACCCCGGCTACCGGCAGCACCGCCTCAGCGTCGCCCCCGCCGGGCAGCCGCACGGCCACCTCCGGCGGCATCTGGCCGAACAAGGCCAGCGCTGCAGCCTTGGCCGCCGCCGCGGCACAGGTGCCGGTGGTGTAGCCCCGGCGCAGCATCCTTCCGTCGTGCAGCCGGTACCCGGCCCCCTGGTCCTGGTGCTCCAGCATCCGCCTTGCCTGACCGATAGTCATAGGCAAGGCGCCGGACCCCGTCCCGCCCCGGGTGCCATCCGGGGGCGGGGCTGCCTGGCGCTCGCCGTCTTTCCGCAGCAATTCCACGAGGTGCGCCACTCTCGGCAGGCGCAGATTGTTGTCGCGGATAATCTCCTTTTGGGAGAAGACCTCGGCGGTAGTGCCGAAGATCCTGATCCGGCCCCTGTTCAGGACGTAGATCCGGTCGGCCAACAGGGGCACCACGTCCACGTCATGGGTAGCGAAGACCAGGGTGATATTCAGCTCGTCGTTGATCCTGTTCAGCAGCTTCACTATCTGCGCCACCCCCCGCGGGTCCAGAGAAGCGGTGGGCTCGTCGAGCACCAGCACCTCCGGCTTCATGGCCAGCACGCTGGCCAGGGCCACCCTCTTCTTCTCACCGCCGCTGAGGCTGTACGGGCTCTTGGCCTCATAACCTTCCAGGCCGACAACGCTCAGCGCCCACCTGATGGTCTCCTGGATGTCTTCTTTCGGCGTGCCCAGGTTGAGCAGCCCGTAAGCGATCTCCTGCTTCACCGTGTTGGAGAAGAGCTGGTCGTCCGGGTCCTGGAACACCATTCCCACCAGGCGGCGGATCGCCCGGTAGTTCTTTCTCTCCACCCGCAGGTCCTTGATGAAGACATTGCCCGAGGCAGGCTGCAGCAGGCCGTTAAAATGCTGGAACAGGGTCGATTTTCCGGAGCCGTTGGCCCCGAGAACGGCCACCCGCTCACCCGCCGACACGCTGAGGTTGATATCTTCCAGGGCTACCGTCCCGTCCGGATAGGCAAAATTCACGGCTACTGCCTTGATCACTTCCATGAACGCGATCCTCCTCGTGGCTCAGCGCAAGACCAGATCGAGCGCCAGCAGGGCAAGTATGGCCAGCAGGCCCAGCACGCCCGCCGCCAGGTGGCGTCCGGGAACGGCATGCTCGAAGTAGGGTGGCGAGGCGCTGTTCTCCTCAAACCCCCGGGACAGCATTGCCTTGTAGATGTTGGTGCTCCGGTCCAGCGACTTGAGCATCATCACACCGGCGATCACTCCCAGGTCGCGCGTCTGCTCGTACCAGGGCAAACTACCGCCGCCCCTGCTCAACTGGGCGCGCCTCATGGTGTGCAGCGAGGAATCCATCAGTGTGATATAGCGATAGATCATCTCGGAGAGGTCGATCATCAGGTTGGGGATCCGCACCAGGCGCAGCGTGGCCAGGATCTCCGGCATCGGCGTGGTGAACGACAGCAGCGTGATGATGGACACCGCCGCCAGCAGGCGCAGCATGATCAGCGCTCCCCAGCTCAGCCCCTCCTGATACATGGGCAGTACCCAGTGAAACAGCGTCAGGCTCCCGATCTCGGTATGGCCGTAGGTGAACAGCAGGCTGAGCAACACCAGCCAGGCGATACTGAATGGGGTGACGAGGCGCAGCAGCAGCTTGGGGAAGGAGATCCCCGATCTGAGCAGGAGCGCCATGACGACCAGCAACGGGCCCGCCACCAGGTACCAGTGCCTCAAGATCACCACAACGACAATAGCTATTATACCGAGCAGGGTTTTGACCCGCCCGTCGAGGGTCTGAAGCGATAATCCGACAGAGGCCGGGGCAGTCCTGCCTGCCATAATCTCAACCATTCTCTCTTTCCACCGACTTCAATTGTTCTCCCTCTTCACTGGTCTCAACCTTTTCTTCTTCTCTAATTCTCCATCTCTGGCCTCAACTATTCTCCCTCGTCCCGGTTTCCATTCTTCTCCTCGGGCGCCGGGGCGGAGTCGCCGAACAGCTTTCGCCAGTTGTAGCCGACGATCAGGCCTGCAAACAGGTTCCCCACCGAGAAGGCCCCGAGCTGGGCATCGCCCGGCAGTTCGACGAGCGGGTGATGCTCTGTCTGCGTCGCCCGGGATGCCAGATTGTTGACCAGGTCGTCCGTACCACCGGCCTTCATGTGATGGATGTCCATGTAATAGGCAGAGGCAAAGATCAGGAACAGCAAAACCAGGCCTACGATCAGCACGTTGCGGGTGAAGGGATCGAACCACGATGTCTTTTCCTTGCCTTCCATCTCTCTTCTCTCTCCTTCCGGGTCAGCCCTCTCGATGTCAGAGGTCGACATTCGAAATTCCTTCTTCAATCTAACTTCGCACCTCTAACCCGCCCGCCTGCGGGCGCCCGCTCGAGTGGGGCATCACGTCCCGCAGCAGGTCGGGGCGGCGATTGATCATCACCTGCAGCACCGCGGCCGTGAAGATCGCCTCCAGGACCGCCAGCGGCAGTTGGGTCGGAGCGTAGCCCACGAAGAACACCATCCAGCGCGCCATAAAAGGCAGGTTGCTATGGATACTCAGCGCCAGTTCCAGAGAGGAGACCAGATAGGTGGCGATGTCCCCGACAAAACCGGCGACCCCCGCAGCCAACCAGAGGGGACTGATGTTGCGCAGCAGCCTCCAGCAGAAGTAACCGGAGAAACCACCGGCGATACCCATGGAGACAGTATTGGCGCCAATGGTGGTGATGCCTCCGTGAGCGAAGAAAACAGCCTGGAAAAACAGAACGATGGCCGAGATAACCACCGTGGCAAAGGGGCCGACCACTATCGCCGCCAGGGGCGTGCCGCAGGGGTGGGAGCAAGAGCCGGTGACCGGGACCGGCAGGTGCATGGCCGAGATCACGAACACGGCCACGCCGACCATGGCCAGAAACGGTTTGTAATAGAGGCTCTCCTGCACGCGCCGCCTGATCTCCCGCAGTCCCGGAATGATGAAGGCGACAGTGACGGCGTACCACGACGCCCACCAGGCAGGCTGTAAGATCCCGTCTTCTATATGCACGAAGCCATCCTCCTCGTCATTTACGAAATATCTGCAAAAAGCCATCAGGCATTTGTCAAACCAGTCGTCATCAACCCGTTCCCCAGTCCCACCAGCCAGAACTTGCTGACGGGACGGCTGCCATATTCCTCATGAACTTCGTACCGCTGATGACGGCAAACTATCTCGAAATAGATCGCCACCGGCAGCATCCACCACCAGGGAGGCACGCGGTCGTTCATCCCTACGTCATCTGGGAAAAAAACTAACCCCAGCCATGAAGACTGAGGTTAGTAAACTCGTGCTTACTGAATCCCACCCCCCCTATCGTTCGTAGGGTAACACGGCGCGACTGGAACAGGCAGGTCTCCTGGCTCGGGTTCTTCGCCTGACCTGCCCTTCCCTGAGACGCTGTGCGCTCAAGTGGTAATGCAGTAGGCTCCCCCTCACAGTGGCGGGACCGCACCTTTCACCCGCGCTCATTTTGCTTCCACCACTCCCCCCTCATTGCATTATGTCAACAACGGCACGCGGCCGGCTGACACAACAGCAATACGGCATGGAGCCTGAATCGAGCATCGGGCTTCGGACTTCCCTTTTCAGCCCGGCGAACCGGGCCACCTGTTCCTTACGATGAAATTGTAAAAGAACTTTTTTTCAGTCCACCTGATCGGACCGAGGACTGCCATAGCAATCTGACAACACCTCGGCACCCACTACCAATCCATGAATAATTCGCCCTAAAGTTCCATTTTCCTTCATGAAAGACTGATCTTTTTTTTACCCACGATGACTCATTGCTCTTGACACACTCCCACCACTAAAGTAGTGGGATTCTGGTTCATCAAAGGATGCCAGCCGATGCTGGTCTTACTCCTTCTCCCACAAAGGTTGATGTCCCAACCTTATGAATATTTTTAGCGGCATTAAAATCGCGATCATGCACCACCCCACATGAGGGGCAAGCCCACTCCCATACTCTAAGGGGGAGTTCATCCAACACGTACCCACAACTGGAACATGTCTTGCTTGAAGGGTAGAACCGTGGAATTTCAACCACTGTTGATCCGGTTTTAGAGCACTGATATTTGAGAATGTTCACGAATTGGCTGAACCCAAGATCAGATATCTTCCTGCCCCAGAGCATTTGCATCGCTTTCATGTTTAAATCTTCGATGCAGATCAGAGCGTATTCGTCAGCCAATTCTTTTGCTAGCTTAAAATGATAGTTTTTTCGTTGGTTGGCAATACGCTTGTGTGCCCGGGCAAGATCAAGTTTAGCTTTCTTGCGATTGCTGGAACCTTTCTTCTTTCGGGGAAGCGCTTTGTTGCGAGATCGTATCTCTTTCATGCCCTGCTTAAAGAACAAAGGAGACAGCACGTCATTTCCATCCGATGCCTTGAGAAATGTCTTCAGCCCAAAGTCGAACCCGACGCTTTTACCCGATCTGGGTTCGACAGGACTTTCTTCCGTTTCACAAGTCAAGTAGATGTAGATGTCTCCTAATGTATCTCTTTTAACCGTTAAAGTTTTGATCTCTCCTTCTATTTCACGGGACTTGAAGTATTTATACTCTCTTTCCATGATCCAGATTCTGTCTCTATCAAGCAGCCAATACCCAGCTTGCTTTAAAGTGAAAGACCTGTATCGCTTAACTTTCTTGAAAGTAGGTGGGGCAGATCTGATATGCAGCTTATGGTTTCTGAAAAACAGTTTATATCCCTTGTCGATCCGCTGGGCAATATCCTGTATCGCTTGCGAACCCAACAGGTTCCAGTATGCGAATCTCTTTTGCTTCTTCAGCTTGGTGATGTGCTTCTGTAGTTTGGTCGCGCTCAAGCTCTTTCCATAGAGACGATAGTATCTCTTATGCAGGGCAATTAAATGGTTATAGATACTTCCTGCAATGTTTATCGACCTATGGAGTTTTCTGTTGCGCTTTGATTGGTAGAGCTTGAAGCAGTATGTTTTCATAGCTTAATTATACCATAATGCTAACTTAGTTCACAGATGCCGCCTTTCATCCCACCGCTAAAGCTGGTGGGCTTTCCCGGCAGATCTTCGTAAATGTTCAGGTACCACTATAAAGCTTTTGTCGGCGCCATTAGGAGATGAAACTCTATCGTAGTTGGCTAGCTGATCCCAGTGAGCGACCTTCTCCATTAGGGAGCGAGCGGGATCAGCTAGCCAACCCGGCCACCTTCGGGCTAAGATACTTTGTTTTTAAATCTTTGGCAACCTGAGCAGTTACCATTGCTCAGCATATGTCTCGTCCACCGCTTTCAGACGCTCCAGCAGCAGTGTGTTTCTCGCCCGGTCCTTGACCGCCACCCGGATGAAGCGGTCCCCCAGCCAGCCGAAGTTGCTGCAGTCCCGCACCAGCACCCCCCGCCGGGCCAACTGCTCCCACACGCCCGGGGCGGTGGCCGGCGGCTGCAACTCCAGCAGCAGGAAGTTGGCTGCCGAGGGGTAGACCTTCCTGACCAGGCGCAGTTCCGCCAGCGAGGATGCCAGAAAGCGGCGCTCCCGCCGCACCAGGGAGACCGTCCGGCGGACATACTCCCCGGCCTCGAAGGCCACCCCGGCGGCAGCCTGGGCGAGGCCGTTGACGTGCCAGGGCGGCTGGTAGCGCGACAACCGCGAGATCACCTCTGCGCTCCCGATGCCGCAGCCGACCCGCAGGCCGGGAATCCCGTAGAACTTGGTCAGCGACTGCAGCACCAGGACGCCGCCGTCAACCGCGGCCTCCGGGATGCAGGTCAACTGCCTCCAGCGTGGATGAAACAGCAGGAAAGACTCGTCGACCACCAGAAAGATCCGCCGCGCCCGGCAATGCTCCAGGAACGGCTGCAGGACGCCCGGCGGCGTCAGGCTGCCGGTGGGGTTGTTGGGGTTGCA
>PKYJ01000127.1 GCA_003132605.1 Peptococcaceae bacterium
GTCGACGATGCCGGCCTTGATCATGTCCACGTACTTCTCATCCAGAGCGTCGAAGCCGATACCAGGCTTCTCGTTCTTGATCTTCTCGATCACCACGGAGCCTTCCCACCCGGCATTCTCAGCAATCTGTCGCAGCGGCTCCTCCAGGGCGCGGCGCACGATACGGACGCCGACCAGTTCGTCACCCTCGGCCTGGATCTTGTTCAGGGCCGGGATGATGTTCACCAGGGTGACGCCGCCGCCGGGGATGATCCCCTCCTCGACCGCTGCACGGGTGGCGGACAGGGCGTCCTCGATCCGGTGCTTCTTCTCCTTCAACTCGGTCTCGGTGGCAGCGCCCACCTTGACCACGGCCACGCCGCCGGCCAGCTTTGCCAGGCGCTCCTGGAGCTTCTCCCGGTCATAGTCGGACGTGGTGTCCTCGATCTGAACCTTGATCTGGCTGACGCGGGCCTTGATGTCACTGGACTTGCCGGAACCCTCGACGATGGTGGTCTTATCCTTGGCGATCTTGACCCTCTTCGCCTGGCCGAGCATGTTCAGTTCGACGTTCTCCAGCTTGTATCCCATGTCCTCGGAGATGAAGGTACCGCCGGTGAGGATGGCGATATCATCCAGCATCGCCTTGCGGCGGTCGCCGAAGGCCGGGGCCTTCACGGCGGCGCCGTGAAGGATGCCCCGCAGCCTGTTGACCACCAGAGTAGCCAGGGCCTCGCCCTCAACGTCCTCGGCGATGATCAGAAGCGACTTGCCGGAGCGCACGATCTTCTCCAACAGGGGCAGGAAGTCGTTGATGACGCCGATCTTCTTCTCGTAGATCAGGATGTAGGGATCCTCCAGTTCTACTTCCATGGTTTCGTTGTTGGTGACGAAGTAGGGGGAGATGTAGCCGCGGTCGAACTCCATACCCTCGACCACTTCCACCGTGGTCTCGATCCCCTTGGACTCCTCCACGGTGATCACGCCGTCCTTGCCGACCTTGTCCATGGCCTCGGAGATCAACTCGCCGATCTCCTTGTCGTTGCCTGAGATGGCGGCCACATTGGCGATGGATTCCTTGGTCTCCACGGAGATGCTGTGCTTCTTCATCTCCTCGACGGCTTTCTCCACCGCCTTGTCGATGCCGCGCTTCAGGAAGATCGGGTTGGCGCCGGCGGTGACGTTCTTCAAGCCTTCATTGACGATTGACTGGGCGAGGACGGTGGCGGTGGTGGTACCGTCTCCGGCGATCTCGTTGGTCTTGGATGCAACCTCCTTACAGAGCTGAGCGCCCATGTTCTCATAGGGGTCATCCAGCTCGATCTCCTTGGCCACGGTGACGCCGTCCTTGGTGATGGTCGGGGAGCCGAATTTCTTCTCCAGCACGACGTTCCGGCCTTTAGGCCCGAGGGTGGTTCTAACCGCCTCGGCGACTATGTTGACGCCTCTTTCCAGCTTGCGCCTGGCGTCGACGTTGAAAATGATTTGCTTGGCAGCCATTAATTCTTTGCCTCCTTAATAGTTGAGTTCACTCAGGTTTAAGGACAGAGACCCAGTTACTCTTTGATGGCAAGGATGTCGGTTTCCCGCAGGATCAGGTACTCGTCAGCTTCGAGCTTGATCTCCATGCCGCCATACTTGGCGTAGATCACCTTGTCGCCGGTCTTGACTTCCGGTTGGACTCTGGTTCCATTGTCAAGGACCCGGCCTGGCCCGACCGCGATCACTTCCCCGGCCTGGGGTTTTTCCTTGGCGGTGTCGGGAAGGATGATTCCTCCACGGGTCTTTTCCTCCTTGGACAGAGGCTTTACCAGCACGTGGTCACCTAGTGGTTTGAGCATTTGCAACAACCCTCCTCAAAATGGTGAAAAATTTAAACTGATTAGCACTCAACCTTGACGAGTGCTAACAACCTAATCATAAATATACTAATGGAGGCACTGATTGTCAATGCCTTTTTTACAGCCTTAACACAAGTTTAACCAATTTTATCGAAATCCACCCCTAAAAACTCCCAGCCTTGTAGCCGTGGGATGATAGTGGTGTCGCAATCCGGGAGGCTCGCCTGCTCGTCAGACGAGCAAAGCATCAAAGCAGGTGAATGTGAAGGGGGGATTGAAAGGGGTTGAAGCCGTCGGGCGCGCTCTAACCTCGAACCTCGAGGATGGGCTCCAGGTGAGCGAAGATCACTGTCCGGTTGCCTTTTTCCTTGCTGCAGGCGGGGCAGTTGGCCAGGCACAGGTAAAGATCCCGTACCTTGCGCCCCTTCTTTTTGAGATCCCGGGCCAACTTGTCGACAGCGTCGCCCATCTGGAAGGGCGGCGCCTTGGTGATTACTGTGTAAAAGGTGCCCTGCAGCTTGCGGCAGGAAGCGTTGTCACTCTGCTCCCGGCAGTCTGCCGGGTCCCCCGGCGGGTTGATCTCCAGGAAGATCTCGCCCCGGAACAGGCCGCTCTTCAGCAAAATGAGCGGGTCCTGCTTAATGATGTAGCCCTGGGTTTTGGCTTCCATCATCGCTCTGGAGACATCTTCGCTGTAGGTGATGGGGCTATGGAGGGCCAATCGGGTGGTGACACGGTAAAAGTAGCGCGACTGTTCCCATAAGCATTCATTATCTTGCCAGGTCTCGGTATCCATTGACTGGCAGTAGCAGTCCATTAGCATCATCCATCTCCTAAGCGCAGGTGTGCTTTGAACACCTAACACATCTTGATTATACTCCAGATGCTGTGTCCTGCATATATATTCTCGCGTATTAAGCATCGTGACTTGGAATACAATATTTGTAGCGCTTTCTTAAAGGTGTCCAAGCTCTCAAAGTATCAAGGATACTCTACGAGGAGCGATGGACAAGGGGGGTATTGGCGGTGCGTTGGATCGTGATGAGGCGGCGTGACCTGATCAGGTGGGGGCTGTTCGTGATGATTTTCGGCATCGGGCTGCTGCTGGCTACAGGCCTGGCGGGTTGGATGAGCAGTGTATCCGCCCGCGCACAGCACGATGTGCCGATCTACTCGGTGGATACCGGGGAGAAGAAGGTGGCCATCTCCTTTGACGCTGCCTGGGGAGCTGACGCCACACCGAAGCTTTTAGAAATTTTAAAACAGCACAACGTGAAGACCACCTTCTTCCTGACCGGGATCTGGGTCAAGAAGTACCCGCAGATGGTGCAGGCGATCGCCGCCGACGGGCACGAGATCGGCAACCACAGCCTGACGCACCCGCATTTCGCCTCATTGCCGGAGCCGGAGATCAAACAGGAACTGGCGGAGAACGACGCCCTGATCTTCAAGCTCACCAACAAGCATACCCGGTTGTTCCGGCCGCCTTTCGGAGAATATAACAACCTGGTGCTGCAGACCGCCCGCGGGATGGGCTACGAGGCGATCCAGTGGAGCGTGGACTCTCTGGACTGGCAGGACATTGGCAAGGAAGCGATCATCGACCGGGTGCTGAAGAACATTCAACCAGGGGCGATCATCCTCTTCCACAACAATGCCCAGTACACCCCGGAGGCCCTGCCGGTGATTCTGGATACCCTGCAGCAGCAGGGCTACCGGATCGTTCCGGTCTCCGAACTGCTGATCAAGGGGGACTACTATGTGGAGCAACACAGCGGCATCCAGAAGCAAAAGGGGAGCCAGGCACCGGATGCCAAACCCAGCCTGATGCCGGTGACGCCCCTCTCGATGTCGGAAGTTCGAAATTCGATGTTTGATTAGGGTATGTCCAGCGAAGGCTGGCGAGGTCAGCAGGAGTTAGTCCTGCCGGGGTAATAGCCAAAGCCCCGTAGCTCGGATGGCAGCGCTCTTGGGAAACTGATTGTGCTGGAGTCTATCGACAGGGTCACTGCTAGAGTGACCGCGAGTTGCCAGGCCGTAACGAAAGTGAACGCATAGGTGGCCTCGACAAACACTAACTCCGGAGGCCGAGTCTCCCTTAATCAGACGAAGGCAGCACGGACTACCGAAAGTGGCTGATACGGCAGTTCCGCTCTGGCGGGGTGGTAGCGACGGCATGGCAGCAAGGACTCGCTAAGCAACTGGAGAAGCCCTCCTCACCCCGGGAAGAAATTCCCGGAGCAAGGTAAGCCCTATAACCGGAGCACCCGGGAAGTGGGCTGAAAGGTGAGAGGGTGGCGGATGGGTTCGTAGTACCGATGAGTCGCGGTAATGCGCGCAGAGGGAAGGAGCCCTACTGTTTTAGCATTCCTCAATCAATAAGGGAGGCAGAGGCGGAATGACGAACACGCCTATCAGCCTGCATGACCTGCGGGAGAGGATTTACATCAAGGCGAAGGCGGATAAGACCTGGCGTTTCTGGGGGTTGTACGTCCATGTATGCAAACTGGATACCTTGCTTGAAGCTTATCTGATGGCCAGCAAGAACAATGGCGCTCCGGGAATCGACGGGGTCACCTTTGAAGCCATCGAAGAGAGTGGAGTGCAGGGGTATCTGGAGCAGATACGGAACGAACTGGTCTCCGAAACGTACCAACCCGCCCCGAACCGGAAAAAGGAGATACCAAAGGGCGGGGGAAAATTCCGCACTTTGGGCATTCCCTGTATCCGAGACCGGGTCGTCCAGGGTGCCCTCAAGCTCATTCTGGAACCCATCTTCGAAGCGGATTTCCAAGAGGGGTCATTTGGGTACCGCCCCGAGCGAAAAGCCCAAGACGCCGCCAAGAGAGTCGGTGGGTCTGCATACTGCGGGAAGACGACAGTTATCGACGTTGATCTCGAAGCGTACTTTGATAACATCCGTCACGACATCCTGTTGCAGAAAGTCGCAGCCAGGGTGAACGACCCCCAGGTAATGCATCTGCTTAAACTGATTCTCAAAGCTGGCGGTAAACGCGGTGTGCCGCAGGGGTCACCACTATCGCCGCTGCTTGCGAATCTCTACCTCAATGAAGTTGACAAGATGCTGGAGAAGGCCAAAACGGTCACCAGGGACGGACGAGGCATGCATATCGAATATGCTCGCTTTGCCGACGACCTGGTGGTGTTGGTGGACGGTCATCCGAAGTGGCAGTGGCTGGTGGAAATGGCCCACAAGAGACTCCTTGAGGAATTCGGGAAGCTGGGCGTCCGGGTGAACGAGCAGAAAAGTCGGATTGTAGACCTGTGGAAGAAGGAAAGCTTCGGATTCGTGGGCTTTGATTTTCGGTTGGGGCGCAGCCGCAAGGGCAAATGGATTGTGATAAGAACGCCCAAGCTCAAGTCTCGCTCCAAACTGCTGCAAAAGCTCAAGGATATCTTCCGGCGCTACAAGTCTCAGCCTATCGGGACGGTGATATTTCTGATTAACCCCATCCTCCGCGGCTGGGTCAACTACTTCCGGGTCGGCAACTCCGCCAAGTGCTTCAGCTACATAAGGCGATGGGCGGAGCTAAAGGTGCGACGACATCTGCAGCGGGCAAGGCAAAAAGCAGGTTTCGGCTGGGAACGGTGGAGTAGGGAATTCATCTACAAGTACCTGAAGCTTTATAACGATTTCCGGATACGGTACTGTTGAAATCTCGAAAGCACGACCATGCCGATAGGTCTCATAACCCTTGATGTGAAGCTAGCAGGTAAGCCGGATGCGGGAAAACCGCATGTCCGGTTTGATGTGGCGGATGCTGGAAACGGGGAAGATGACCCGCTTGAGGGGGACACTCGCCCGAAAGGGGAGAAACGGCTTGGCCTCACAAGGTCTGTACTACTACCGCGCCAGTATCCGACCCTACGGAAAATTGCTGTTAGATCTCCCGGGGTTTGCAGATGATCTCCTTGACCTTGGTGTCAAAGAACTGATTGGAGTGGGCGGGTACGATCACCACTGCCGTATCGGCCCCGGTGGCCGAGCCGGCAACGGCGACGACCTCCTGCCCGTAGGGGATCAGCCCGGCGTCAAGGGCCATGCCGGCGATCTCCACGCAGACTTTTACCCCCTGGCCGAGCATCCTGAGCGATTGGGCGATGATCTCCGCCGGGTAGAGACCGCCGAACTTGTTGCGCACTGCCCGGTCGACCCCGGCCAGGAGGTGGGTGGTGGTCAGCAGCCTGGCCCCCCTCTCCGCCAGCTTCTGCCGCACCTGGGGCGGCATCTCGTCCTCGCCGGGGCTCATGAAGCCGATGTGATGGGTGACGCAGATCACCTCCACGCCCCTGTCCAGGAACTGCTCTGCAGTGTAGCCGCTGTTGGAGGCCACCACGACCTGCTTGATGCCCAACTCCTTTGCCCGCTTTAAGGCCAGGTCGACGGTGGCGGCGGTGTTGGCCCTTCCCTTCTGCTCCCAATACATGCTATCACTCCCTCCATTAATGCCTGACGGTTCANNNTAGTCAACCACAAATTATCTGCGGAGGAGAAGCGGTGGCATTAGAGCGAGTAGTCATCTGGCAAGTGGTATAATCGAAAGAAGAGTGTGGTTGGAGATGGTGACGATCTTGTCCAAGTGCCTCTGTCCTGGGAATAGAGACGATGCTCCCTCACCGGGACGATTGCCGATTATGGCCTGGACGGCCCTGCTCTGTGTGCTGGTATTCGCCATCCTGGCCTGGCAGTTGAAGGCGGGCGGCCTGACTGCTTTCGACGGCGCCATCACTGCCTGGGTCCGGGCTGACATCACTCCCGGTTTGACGTCCTGGATGATCCTGATCACTGACTTGGGCAGCCTCGGCTTTGTAGCCGCCCTGACCGCCTTTACTGTTCTCTTCCTGTTCGCCTGCCGGGAGTGGGGGGAGGGGCTGGGGGTGGCAGTGGCCTCTCTGAGTTCCTGGTCGTTGTGTTCATACCTGAAACTGGTCTTCCAGCGACCGCGCCCGGGCCTGCCACACCTGGTCCCGGCGGGTGGCTACAGCTTTCCCAGCGGCCATGCCACAGTGACCGTGGCGCTCTTCTTTACCTTCGCCCTGATCTACTGCCGTCGCACCGGCTCCCGCACCGGCAGTGTGCTGGCAATGGCTGCTGCGGCGTTTGTGGTGCTGCTGGTGGGAATCAGCCGGGTCTACCTGGGGGTGCATTACCCCAGCGACGTAGTGGCCGGCTGGGCGGCGGGCGGGTTGGCGGCCCTGGTGATCGCTATGTTGTTGCGTTTGACCGCAAAACCTTGAAAACGATAGCAGGTTTGTGATTCAGGGGACTGATTCCGGGGATGGTTCCCCGGTTCGCTTGGCCGGGTCGTTTGGCGGGGGATGAACTGGCCAATCAGCATGGTTGCAACCAGAATTGGCTGGTGGAGATGGTCTGGTCGAATCGGTGATTCCAGCCTGTTTTGACATTAACATCGATGTGGAGTGTTGAGCTTGAAGCGTGGTCTGATCTGTTACCTGGCACTGCATGAGGATGAAGAAGAGATCGCCTACGATGTGGCGGAGCTTAAAGAACTCCTGGTCAACATCGAGGTCGAGGCGGCCACGGTGGTGGTGCAGCGCCGCCAGCCGGATGTCAACTACCTGTTTGGCGTGGGCAAGGTGCAGGAGGTCAGGCAACAAGCTGCCGGTGAGGGGACAGAAGCGGTGATCTTCAACCGGGAACTGTCCCCCAGGCAGGTGAAGGCCCTGGAGGACCTGTTCGAAGACGTGGAGATCTGGGACCGCACCCAGGTGGTGCTGGAGATCTTCAGCCGCCGCGCCCGCTCCCGGGAGGGGAAGATCCAGGTCGATCTGGCCCGCCTCTCCTATCTCCACCCGCGCATGCTTGGGCTGGGCGGGGTGCTCTCCCGCCTGGGTGGCGGCATCGGCACCAGAGGCCCTGGCGAGACCAAGCTGGAAGTGCTGCGCCGGGCGGTACGCGACCGCATCCACGACCTCAAAGAGGAGATGACGGTAGTGCGCCAGAGCCGGGCGGTGCTGCGACAGCGCCGCCAGAGCGCTGGCATGCCGGTGGTCTCGCTGGTGGGCTATACTAACGCCGGCAAGTCAACCCTGTTGAATGCCCTCTCCCAGAGCAGCCAGCCGGCCGTAGCCGAGGACAGGATGTTTGCCACTCTTGACCCGCTCAGCCGGCGCATCCACCTGCCATCGGGCAGAACAGCGCTCCTGACCGATACGGTGGGCTTCATCCGGGACCTGCCGAAGAAGCTGAAGGAGGCCTTTGCAGCCACCCTGGAGGAGTTGCAGGAGGCCGGCCTGCTGCTGCACGTGATCGACCTGACCAGCCCTTATTGGGAGCAACAGGTGATGGCGGTGGAGAAGATTCTGGGGGAGCTCGCCCTGGATGACCACTCGCTGATCAAGGTTTACAACAAGCTGGATAGGTTTGAAGGAGATCTGCCGTCCGATGGGGTGGCGGTGTCGGCGCTACGCGGCGCCAATCTGGACCTGCTGCGGCAGTCGATCGAAAATGCCCTATTTCCGGAGCAGGAGTTGGAGATCCTGGTGCCCTACGACCGTCTGAACGAGGTCGGACGCCTTCGGGACTACCTCAAGGTAATGTCTGAGGAATACCTGGGGGATGGGGTGCGCTTCACGCTGCGCGGCCGGCTGCAGGACCTGGAGCGGCTGCGGTCGCGCCTGGCCGGTGATAGAAGATAAGTCAGGGACGCGGGTTGCAGGGCTATTGCCGCTTGCGCATACGCAAGTTTTTGGGTGTGGCCTCGAGCAGTTCATCGTCGCCGATGAACTCCAGGCACTGCTCCAGGCTCATCTGCCGGGGTGGGGTCAGCTTGATCCCCAGGTCGGCGGTGGAACTGCGCATGTTGGTCAGACGCTTCTTTTTGCAGACGTTGATGGCCAAGTCATCGGTGCGGGCGTTTTCGCCCACGATCATCCTGGCGTAGACCGGTACGCCCACGCCGACAAACAGATCGCCCCGCTCCTGGGCGTTTTCCAGCCCGTAGCCGGTGGTCTCCCCAGCCTCGAAGGCCACTAACGACCCCCGCTGACGTGCCTGAATCTCTCCGGCCAGAGGGGCATAGTGGTGGAAGGACTGGTACATGACGCCGGTGCCTTTGGTGTCGGTTAGAAACTCCGAACGGAAGCCGAACAGGCCGCGGGTGGGAACGTGAAACTCCATGCGCACCTGGCCGTTGGCGTCGGGATGCATGTTTACCATGGTGCTCTTGCGGGGTCCCAGGCGCTCCATGACGATTCCGATGTAGCACTCCGGTACCTCGATGACCACCTCTTCCACCGGCTCGCAGACCACTCCCCTGATCTCCCGCTCGATCACCTGCGGGCGGGATACCTCGAACTCGTAGCCCTCCCGGCGCATGGTCTCAATCAGGATCGAAAGGTGCAGCTCGCCACGCCCAGCGACCAGGAAGGCATCGGGTGAGTCGGTTGGCTGCACTCGCAGGCTGACGTCCGACTCCAGCTCTCTCATCAGCCGCTCCCCGAGCTTGCGGGAGGTGGCGAAATCTCCCTCCCGGCCGGCGAAGGGACTCTTGTTCACCAGAAAGGTAACGGTTACGGTCGGCTCGTCGATCTGCACGAAACTTAGCGGTTCCGGAGCTTCCGGGTCGGCGATAGTCTCACCGACGTTGATCTCATCCAGCCCCACGACCACCACGATCTCCCCGGTGGCAGCCTCCTCCTCCGGGACTTTTTTCAGTCCGTCAAAGACGTATAGGCCAGACAGACGCTGTCGCCGCGGCACGCCGTCGACGCCAAGCACAACCACATCCTGCTTGT
The DNA here is from genome assembly GCA_003132605.1 of Peptococcaceae bacterium. GTDB lineage: Bacteria > Bacillota > DSM-12270 > Thermacetogeniales > Thermacetogeniaceae > Palsa-1188. Next base: position 9,600 of record PKYJ01000127.1, read on the forward strand.
TGTGGATGGTGCCCTGGTGGATGCGCCCCACGGCCTGCCGTCCCACGTAGGTATCGTAGTCGATCAGGGTCACCCCCAATTGAAGATGTTCCCGGGGGTCACCGGAGGGAGCGGGAATCGTGGATACGATCAGGTCGAACAGCGGCTTCAGGTTGCTGCCCGGTTGTCCCGGGTCAAGGGTGGCCGTGCCTGCCTTGGCATTGGTGTAGACCACCGGGAAGTCCAACTGGGTGCTGTTGGCGCCCAGGTCGATGAACAGCTCCAGCACCTCGTCCAGCGCCTCGGCGGGGCGGGCGTTGTGGCGGTCGATCTTGTTGATCACCACGATCGGCACCAGCCCGGCTTCCAGCGCCTTGCGCAGCACGAACCGGGTCTGGGGCATCGGCCCCTCGGCCGCGTCCACCAGGAGGAGGCAGCCGTCGGCCATCGAGAGGACCCGCTCGACCTCGCCGCCGAAGTCGGCGTG
>PKYJ01000004.1 GCA_003132605.1 Peptococcaceae bacterium
CAGGTATCCGGCGAGATCTCGTCCGCAAGAATCAGGTCGCCCCTGTGGATCCCGAACTCCAGCTTGAAATCCACCAATACTAAATTCCTGGTGGCCAGGTAAGGCCGCAATATCTCGTCGATGTCCAGGGCAAGTGACCGCAGCGCCTGGACGCGGCTGGCGTCCGCCCATCCCAGGGCGATAATCTGGTCCTCGGTCACCAGCGGGTCGTGCAGGTCGTCGTTCTTGTAGCAGAATTCCACTGCCGGCCGGACCAGGACCAGTCCCTCCTCGATGCCGAGGCGTTTGGCCAGGCTGCCGGCGGCGATGTTGCGGACGATCACCTCCAGAGGAACGATCTCCACCCTCTTGACCAGCATCTCGTGGGACCCCAGGAGCTTGACAAAGTGGGTCGGAATCCCCGCCGCCTCCAACAGGGCGAAGAAATGGGCGGAGATCCGGTTGTTCAGGGCGCCCTTTCCGGAAATGACGTCCTTTTTCAAGCCGTCGAAGGCCGTGGCCTCATCCTTGTATGACACCCAGACCAGGTCCGGGTCGGTGGTCAGGTACATCCGCTTCGCCTTGCCCTCGTAGAGCAGGTCGCCTTTTTCCACGGTCTGGGCCTGGTGTTGACCGGCCATCAACCCGGCGATCGACTCCCAGTACTGCACCGGAGCGGGGCCTAGACCCGCCCGCCAGAAGATGTAGTCTGTCCGGTCCAGGTAGTGCCTGGCATCGCAGAGGGCGTCGATCTCCTCCGCCTGGAGGTACTGGCCGATGGCCGGGTCCGTCTTGAGGGCAGCTAGAAAATCCCCCTCCGGCCAGTTCCGGTGGGCCTGCCGCTGCACCAGGACATAGGCCTCCTCCCGGGAGAGGCCCTTGGCCACCAGGGCCAGGAGCAGGCGCTGGCTGAAGATCAGGCCGTGGGTGCGGTTGAGGTTGCGTTCCATCTGCTGGGGATAGATCTGCAGGCGGCGCAGCACCTCCGTGAACTGCACGATCATATAGTGCAACAGGGTGGTGCTGTCCGGAATGATGATCCGCTCCACCGAGGAGTGGGTGATATCCCGCTCGTGCCAGAGGGAGATGTTCTCCAGGGCGGCGCTGGCGTTGCCCCGCAGCACCCGGGCCAGGCCGGCGATCCGCTCACAGGTGATCGGGTTGCGCTTGTGGGGCATGGCCGATGAGCCCTTCTGGCCGGCGGCGAATCCTTCCTCCGCCTCCAGCACCTCGGTGCGCTGCAGGTGCCGGATCTCGGTGGCGAACTTTTCCAGGGAGCCGGCGGTGACAGCCAGGGCCGCCAGGTACTCGGCGTGCCGGTCACGCTGCAGCACCTGGGTTGAGACCTTGGCCGGGACCAGGCCTGCCCTGCGGCAGACATAGTTCTCCACGTAGGGATCGAGGTGGGCATAGGTGCCCACCACCCCGGACAGGCGCCCGACGCTGATCCCCCGCCGGGCCTGCTCCAGACGCCCCCTCGCCCGGTCCATCTCGGCGTGCCACAGGGCAAACTTGAGGCCGAGGCTGATCGGTTCCGCATGGACGCCGTGGGTGCGCCCGATCATCGGCAGGTTTTGATATTCCCTGGCCTGATCAGCCAGCAGTTCCCGCAAGTCATCCAGTGCTTTCAGAATAATGTCCAGGGCGTCCCGCATCAGCAGCGACAGGGCGGTATCCACGATATCGTAGGAGGTCAGTCCCAGGTGCAGGTACTTGCCGGCGTCACCGACATTCTCGGCCACGCAACTGACAAAGGCGATCACGTCGTGCCTGGTCACTGCCTCGATCTCGGCAATACGCTTGACATCGAACCGCGCCCGCTTCCGGATCTCCCGCACCGCCTCATCCGGGACGCGGCCCAGGTCCGCCCAGGCCTCGCAGGCCAGGACCTCCAGGTCCAGCCACTTCTGAAAGCGGTGCTCCGGCGACCACAGCTTCCTCATTTCCGGCAAGGTATAGCGTTCCAGCAAATCAGCTCAGCTCCTTGTGCCAGGCGCTCAAGTTATTGAATTATGCCAATCGTGTTGATCGTTTGAAACAAGTCCTCTTACTTCTGTTGTCGTTGCATTTTTTCCTGCAAACTGGCGGACTTGACGGCCACATCCGCCGCCAGCCGCTCCTTATATGCNNACCGGCACGCCGGGCGGCATCTGGACGATGGCGTACAGGGCGTCCACTCCGTTCAGGGCGCCCCCCTGCAGGGGCACCCCGATCACCGGCAGGCAGGTGCAGGCTGCCAGCACGCCCGGCAGGTGCGCCGCCATGCCCGCCCCGGCGATGATCACCTGCAGCCCCCGCTCCTCGGCGGTGGCGGCATAGTCGGCCGCCCTCCGCGGGCTGCGGTGGGCCGAGATCACGCCGATCTCGAAGGGCACCCCGAAATCCTTTAAAACCTTGACGATCTCCTCCATCACCGGCAGGTCGGAGTCACTCCCCAGAACGATCCCCACCAGCGGGCCTGTCCCCTGTGTCTTCGAGGTCATAGCCTCACCTCATTATTTTTTATTCCCACTCGATAGTAGCCGGCGGCTTGGATGTTATGTCATAGAGCACCCGGTTCACCCCCGGCACCTCATTCACGATGCGGCTGGAGATCCGCCCCAACAGGTCGTAAGGCAGGCGTGCCCAGTCAGCGGTCATGGCGTCCTCGCTGGTGACCGCCCGGATCACGATCGGGTGGGCGTAGGTGCGGTCGTCCCCCATCACCCCGACACTGCGCACCGGGAGCAGCACCGTAAAATACTGCCAGATACTGCGCTCCAGGCCTGCCCCGGCCACCTCCTGGCGCAGGATCCAGTCCGCCTCCCGCACCATGGCCAGTCTCTCTTCCGTTACCTCGCCCAACACCCTGACCGCCAGGCCGGGCCCGGGAAACGGCTGGCGCCAGACGATCCCTTCCGGCAGGCCCAGCTCCAGGCCGACCTGCCGCACCTCGTCCTTGAACAGCAAGCGCAACGGCTCCAGCAGCTTCAGCTTCAAATCGGCCGGGATGCCGCCCACGTTGTGATGGGTCTTGATCACTGCCGCCGACCCTACGCCGGACTCGATCACGTCCGGGTAGA
>PKYJ01000041.1 GCA_003132605.1 Peptococcaceae bacterium
GGTTAAGGTTACCTTGATGTTCCGTGGACGCGAGATCTCTCATTCCGAATTGGGGAACATCAAGGTAACCTTAACCTTGTCCCCATCCAACAAAAAGCGCTGGGCGTTCTTTACCTTGACCTGGAAATCGTGTTCTTCGATTTTCGGCCTCAGTTTCAGTTCCTTGATGTTGATAACCTTCTGCTTCTTGCGCGCATCCCGGTCGCGCTTGCTCTGCTCATACTTGTGCTTGCCGTAGTCCATGATCCGGCACACCGGGGGCTTGGCTTGCGGGGCCACCTCGACCAGGTCTAGACCCTGCTCCACCGCGATCCGGAGTCCCTCCTTGATCGGCACGACACCGAGTTGCTGGCTGTCGCTGCCAACCAGGCGGATTTCCCGGACACGAATCTCCTCATTGATCCGCAAATCTTTAGTAATTAGTTGCCACCTCCTGGCGCGTTCGGTGTGAAACAGTATTCGGCATGAAACAACAAAAGCGGGTATCACCCGCTATTGGCCAAAAGATGCTTTTCGGCGCAACCCTAGCGGCATTATGAGCCCTAGGGTGAGAAGCGAGCGGCTTCTGCTTTCGTGCCTGCTATTTAGCTAAAACTGGAACAAAGTTTAGCACAACCGGCTACCGCTGTCAACGTTTTGTTGGCGGTTAGCCGGTATTACTTCTTCTGGGCGACATCCCCGGCCAGTTGCCCGGCAAATTCCGCCATTGGAATCCGGCCCAGGTCGCCCTGGCCGCGCTTGCGCACGCTGACCGCCCGGGCCTCCGTCTCCTTGTCACCCACGACCAGCAGATAGGGGACCTTCTCCAGCTCGCCGTCCCGGATCTTGTAACCAACCCGTTCGTTACGATCGTCGACCTCGACGCGGAATCCTTTTTCCTCTAAACCGGCAGCCACCTCCGCGGCAAAGGGCAGGTGCCGGTCGGCAACGGTGATCACCCGGGCCTGCACCGGCGCCAGCCAGGCCGGAAACGCCCCGGCATAGTGCTCGGTGAGGATGCCCAGGAAACGCTCGATGCTCCCGAAGGCTACCCGGTGGATCATCACCGGGCGGTGCTTCTCGCCGTCCTCCCCGATGTAGGTGAGATCGAAGCACTCTGGCATCGTGAAGTCCAACTGGATCGTGCCGCACTGCCAGCTCCGGCCGAGGGCGTCGACCAGGTGGAAGTCGATCTTGGGACCGTAGAAGGCTCCATCCCCCTCGTTTATCTGGTAGTCCAGACCCTTCTGCTCCAGGGCCCGCTTCAGGGCATCGATGGCCAAGTCCCAGATCTCATCCGAGCCCATGGCGTTCTCCGGTTTGGTCGCCAGCTCCACCCGGTAGGGAAAGCCGAATGTCTTGTAGACGATATCGATCAGGTCGAAGACCTTGATGATCTCCTCCGTGATCTGATCCGGCAGCATGAAGATGTGGGCATCGTCCTGGGTGAAGCAGCGCACCCGCATCAGGCCGTGCAGCACGCCCGAACGCTCGTGGCGGTGCACCAGTCCCAATTCACCGTAGCGGATTGGGAGTTCCCGGTAGGAGTGGGGTCTCCTCTTGTAACAGATGATGCTGCCGGGGCAGTTCATCGGCTTGACTGCGTAGTCCTCCTCGTCGATCTTCAAGAAGTACATGTTCTCCTCGTAGTGTTCCCAGTGTCCGGAACGCTCCCACAACTCCCGTCTGAGGATCATCGGTGTCTTGATCTCCTGGTAACCCCACTGGCGGTGCAGTTGGCGCCAGAAATCCTCCAGCTCGTTCCTGATGATCATTCCCTTGGGGTAGAAGAAGGGGAAACCGGGGCCCTCGTCGGCGATACCGAACAGGTCCAGGTCCTGCCCCAGTTTGCGGTGGTCGCGGCGCTTGGCCTCCTCGATCCGCTCCAGGTATTCGTCCAGGTCCTTCTGCTTCGGGAAGGAGGTGCCATAGATCCGCTGCAGCATCTTGTTCTTTTCGCTGCCCCGCCAGTAGGCCCCGGCGACGCTGAGCAGCTTGATGGCGCCCACCATTCCGGTGCTGGGCAGGTGCGGCCCCCGGCAGAGATCGATGAACTCTCCCTGCTTGTACAGGCTGACCTGGACCTCCGGCGGCAGGTCCTGGATCAGTTCCACCTTGTAAGGTTCCTGCCGCAGGGTGAAATACTCGATGGCCTCCTCGCGGGAGGCCTCCCGCCGCACCAGCGGGTAATCCTCCTTGACGATCTTCTGCATTTCCGCCTCTATCGCCGCCAGGTCTTCGGCAATGAAAACATGGTCCGAGTCCAGGTCGTAATAGAAGCCGTCGGCGATAGCAGGGCCGATGGCCAGCTTCGTCCCCGGGAACAGCCGCTGCACCGCCTGGGCCAGAATGTGGGAGGATGTATGCCGGAATACCGCCCGGCCCTCCTCGTCCCCGAAGGTCAGGAACTCCACCTGACGGTCGGCCTGAGCCGGGCTCTGAAGATCCTCCGTCTCCCCATCCACCTTGGCCGCCAGGGCCTCCTTGCCCAGCTTCCTGCCGATCCCCGCCGCTACCTGGCCCCAAACGCTGCCATCTTCGACCTGGCGCCTGGTCCCGTCTTTCAACACCACTGTAATGGAACTCATGCCGCACCTCCAGGATATTTGCGCTCCATCGGATGGCCGACCGGGTGCCCTCTGGGCGCGGTACCCCGGCACATCCGATGCCCATGATGTTCGCTTCGCTCACCCAACAAGGTGGCAGCATAATAAAAAATCCCCTCCCCGTTACGGGGACGAGATCTTCCCGCGTTTCCACCCCTGTTGACGAATGATGCGCCATCCGTCCTCTCGTCCACACTGCTATCGGTGTGCCACCGCTCTCCTTGGCCGGAGAATGCTCCGGGGTGGTCTTCCCCTTGCCTTCCGGTAGAGGCGCTTGCAGCCGCGGCGCCCCTTCTCTGCAACCTGTTCAAGGGTACTCTTCCTGTCATCGCTTTGACTCTATACATCTAAGGCAGATTATACGATGCTGCGGGGGTGCTGTCAACCGCAACGACCTGGCTTGCGCCGACTATCATGATTCATGTTTGGGTTTGGGAAGTGTGATGCTAAAAACAGCGCCTTTGCCGGCTGAACTGGATACGTTTATGGCCCCTTTATGTTCCTTTACTATACGGTCTGCTATGGACAGCCCCAGCTCGGTTCCGCCATACTCTCTCGAGCGGGACTTGTCAATCCGGTAAAACCTCTCGAATATCCTGCCAAGATGCTCTCCCGGTATTCCCTCGCCTGTGTCGGAAACGATGATTTCAATCGTACTGCATCCGGCGTGCAGCTTCAACTTGACCTTATCGCCGGCAGTTGTGTACTTTATGGCGTTGTCGATCAGAATGTCAATAAAAAACGCTCGTTGAAATATTAAACGGGCGTTTTTTAGTCTCAGTGCGGCCTTTAAAGGAATGGCCGCACGCCGTCCCCCTCACTTCTTGTGAGCATGCAGTTGCTTGCACCTGGCGCATCCCGGGCAGCGGGCGATCCGTCCCCCGAATACCTGTTGGATCGTCTGCAGCGGGTCGCAGTCCCAGATCAGGTCCGAGACGTGGAAGGTGATCGACCGCGGCGCCATGGTGATCAGCATGCTGAGCAGGTAGTCCTTGTAGTTGAATTCGCCGTCGTTCACGGTAAACGAAGGTGTGCGCAGGTGCTCGCTGCGGATCACCTCTCCGGCCTCGTCGCAGAGGAAGAAGGTCCCCTCGGCGTTGATAAAGATATGCACCTCGCCGAACTTGGGCTCCTGCATGTTGATAAAACAGCGCAGCAGCCTCACGAACTCCAGGTAATCCTTGGCCGCCATGAACTCCTGGCTGGTGCGCTTGACCATGCGCTGCAGT
>PKYJ01000132.1:0-10786 GCA_003132605.1 Peptococcaceae bacterium
CCTATATCGCCGTAGGCCGCGGCATCAGGCGCCTCCCCGACGCCCATGCCGTCCATGACCAGGATCAGGGCGCGCCTCAGCCCGCCTTGATCCTTATGCCCGGGGATGAGCTCGTTCATAGACCTCCCTCAACTTTCTCTGGCTGAGATGGGTATAGATTTGCGTGGTAGTAACATCTGCGTGTCCCAGCAACTCCTGGACGACCCGGAGATCCGCCCCGTTTTCCAAAAGGTGGGTAGCAAAGGAGTGGCGCAGCACGTGGGGAGCGATCTCCTTCTGGATGCCGCCCCTCTTGGCGTACTCCTTGAGGATCTTCCAAAACCCCTGGCGCGTCAGCCGTTTGCCGTGCATATTCAGGTAGATGGCCTTCTCCCAGGTATTTTTTCTTAGCTTGACCCAGCCCCTGTTCAGGTATTCCCGGTTGCATTGGACGGCGATCTCCCCGACCGGAATGATCCGCTCCTTGGAACCCTTCCCCAAGCAGCGGACAAAGCCGCGTTCCAGGTTGAGATGCTCGGTATTCAGCCCGATCACCTCCGAAACCCGCATGCCGGTGGCATACATGAGTTCGAGCATCGCCCGGTCCCTCAGCCCGGCAATGGTGCCGATCTTTGGCAGCGCCAGGAGCAGGTCCACCTCCTTGATACTGAGAATGCGCGGCAGGTGCTTTTCCAGCCTCGGAGACTCCAGGTTGGAAGTCGGGTCAACCTGAATCACGTGCTCTTGCAACAGGTACCGGTAGAAGCAGCGAATCGCCGCCAGGTGGCGGGACGTCGTCCTGGCAGTGTCCCCCTTCTCCCGCAGCGTGCCGAAGTAATCCAGAATATTGGCCTGTGACACCTCTTCAAAGGACACCTGCTCTTTAGCCAGGTACCCGGAAAAATGCGTCAGGTCGTACCGATATGACTGCACCGTGTTGTGAGCCATACCCCTGATCACGCGGAGGTAGTTTAAAAACTCTCTGAGAAGTTCTTCTCGCGACTGGATCACGGATCAATCTACCCCCATTATTTTCCTCTTGACATAATTAAGTTCCACACGCAAAAAAAAATTCCTCTTTTTCCCGGTCTCAAGAGGAATAATTCTCGTTAGGTCTAGTCAGAGCCGGGCGCGGCCTGTTTGGTATCGCCGGAATAGTACCCCTGCAGCCATTGCAGGAACTGATCCCCCTGGCCATAAACCGGTTTGGGCCCGAGCGGCTGCTCGAGCCTCATCTCCAGAGGTTGGCTTTGGAGCAGGTGGTTCTTGAAACTGGCAATGTGCCCTGATATAAAGTTGAAAAACTGTGGAGTGATCATCCAGATCAACAACAAGAACAGCAGCAGCCGGATGACAACCCCCACTTTATGCCTCCAGTTGGTGACTGCAATCAGATACATATGCTCTCCTCCTGACAGTCTCACCAAGATAAAATATGCCTGTCCCACTCAGCTTAGAACAGGCACTGGGAAATCACCGCGCCCGCAGGCGCTGCCGGGTCACTCCCGAGGAAGTCAGCAGCTAGAGAAGCATGGCCAACCGCATGATACCTGGCACGAGGTAGGCCTCAACCCAGGTTCCAGCCAGGACAAGAAGTGTCAGGGCCACAAAAATCAGGGTATATAGTAGAATTCTCGTAAACACCGGGGTCTCCCGGGAACTTTTAAAAAGAGACATCGTGAAATAGAGAGCCAGGGCTCCCGCCCCGAGCAGGCCCGGTACATAGAACAGGTTTTGGGGAAGCACTGCGACCAGGGCCAGCAACAAGCCCTGACCGGCCTTCTCCTGGACCAGAAAGCCGACTGTAAAGCCCAAGATGAACCCCCTGGCGCCAACCAGCAGGATCACCAGGGGAGCGCCCACCACAGTCAGCCCAAGCAACCAGAGAATCCCCAGCGAATACAACTGGCCCTTGAGGATCGCCACCCAGGCCTTGAGGGCCGGAAACTGGCCATTCTGTGCCAGAGCACCCACGCTGTTCAAGAAGCTGTTCAGGTACTGCCGCAATTCATCCAATTGGGCCGGGCTCAGGGTACGGAGGGTCAGGGCCCCCGCGATCAGGCCCAGAATAAAAGCTCCGGCAATGCAGGCGATGGGGACGAGCAATTCTTGCTGTTGGCTCAACCTGAGGCGCGCGTGCACAGACTGTATCATGTCTCTCACCCGGAGGCCATTATGATCACTACATAGGGGGCATTCCTCGAAGAGGCGCGTCCCCGGACATTTAATCCTCCTGTGAGATTTTATGCCAACATCAGGAAAGCAAGTACAAATTTACATCGGAGGGTGAGCGTGCCAGGAAGGACAATACTCGTAAGCAGGCAGATGTCTAAAAATCTGAACAGCCCTGTTGCATGCGACTCAGGACGAGAATACCGATGGCGAAGTTACAATCTCCCATAGCCACCTGGCATCAGCCACCAGATCGCTCAGGCGGATAAATTCATCCGTAGTATGCACCTGCCGCATCCCGATCCCCAGGTTGGCGGCGGCCCTCCCCGCAGCATTGATGTTGTTGGCGTCGCTGCCGCCGCCGCTGGTCTCGTAGCTGACCTTCAGCCCGAGCTTGCCAGCAGCCCCGGCAGCGATCCGGAAAACCGGAAGGTCCCGATCCAGGTGGAATTCCGGGTACTTAAAGGTTACCCGCACCTCGCTCACGGCACCCGCCGCCTCCGCCACCCCGGTAAACTCGGAGACAATCCGGGATGTCAGGGCGTCCATCTTCGCCCGGTCGAGGCTCCGCACCTCTCCCTGGATAAAGCAGGAGTCAGGGACGATATTGGTTGCCTTACCGCCCTGGATAACGCCCATGTTGGAGGTGGTTTCAGCATCGATGCGGCCCAACGGCAGCCGGGCCAGTGCCTGGCCGGCCACCTGGATGGCGTTGATTCCCCGCTCCGGCTCGATCCCGGCGTGGGCAGCCCGACCTCTGATAATGACGTCAAGCTGGTTCTGGGCGGGAGCGGCTATAATCATGGTACCCGGATCGCCACTGCCGTCCAACACGTATCCGAACTTTGACTTCAACCTGCTACAGTCGAAGTGCTTGCTCCCCAGCAGGCCCTGCTCCTCTCCCACCGTGAAGAGGATCTCCAGGTCGCCGTGTGGCGCCGGCTGCCGGCGCAGCACCTCCAGCACCTCGATGATCGCCGCGATGCCGGCCTTGTCGTCTCCTCCCAGAATGGTGCTCCCCTCACTGCGAAAGACGCCGTCCTTGAACACCACTTTTACTCCGTTGGCCATGTTGACCGTATCCATGTGGGCACAGAGAAAAAGAGCCGGCCTGTTCTTGTCCCCGGGCAGGCAGGTATAGATATTCCCGGTATCACCGCCGATCCGGTCTCCCGTATCGTCCTCGGCGACCTCCAGGCCAAACCCGGCCAGGCGGTGCTTGAGATAGTCCGCTATCCCCCTCTCCCGAAAGGATGGCGAGGCAATCTCCGCCAGTCTGATAAACTCCTGGGTCAACCGTTCCTCGTTGATGCCGTCCGAATGTTGTTCCAAAAATAATCTCCCTCTTAACTGACCTTTAACCCTAACCGCAGCCGGTCGGCCACCATGGCGATGAATTCGGAATTGGTCGGCTTACCGCGTTCGACATCGATAGTGTAACCGAATACCTTGTTCATCAGTTCCACATTGCCGCGGTCCCAGGCCAACTCGATGGCATGGCGGATTGCCCGCTCCACCCTGCTGGGTGTAGTATTGTACTTTTCAGCGATCATCGGGTAGAGCTCCTTGGTTACGGCCCCCAACAGGGTCATCTCCCTGATCACGTTGATGATCGCCTCCCGCAGGTACTGGTAACCGCGCACGTGGGCAGGCACTCCCATCTGATGAATCAGGTTGGTCACGTCCACATCGAGATTGCGCGACTTCGGGTGCATGGTCAGTACCTGGGCGCCCGTGCTGCCGTTGGCCAGTTGCCGGACCCTGGTGCCCAGCACATCCAGGTCAAAGGGCTTCAGCATGTAATAGTGCGCTCCCAGCTCGACGGCCCTTCTGATCTGGTTTTCCTGTCCGAAGGCAGTCAGAATGATCACCTTGGGGCGCTCCTCATACGTGGCGTTAAGCTGCTCCAGCACCCCGATCCCGTCAAGATGGGGCATGATCAGGTCTATGATCATCACGTCCGGCATCTCCTGGCTCAGCATCTCCAGCGCCTGCAGACCTTGATTGGCAATGCCTGAAACCACGCAATCATCCTGTCTGTCAAAGTAGTCCTTCAATATCTCGCAGAATTCCTTGTTATCATCCACTAGCAACACTTTTACCGGCTTTTCCAATCCCTCTCGCCCCCTACCTATTACAATACCCTGCTTTTCTAAATCTTGTAATTATAGATTCGCTGCCCTTTTTTAAATCCCTGCTTCGAATTATGACATATGCTAGGTCTTTCTGGCGCCAGTATGCGGTATTGCTACCCGAAAACCCTAAAAAGCCTCTCTATTCCTGCGAAAATATTTTTATGCAGCTTTCCGCCTGCCTGACCCGCAGTTCAGGGATAGCTGGTTGAACCCGCCCGGGAACAGCCCGGCCTCGTCCATCATCAGTTCGGCGCTGATGCCATAGCCCCTGGTGGGATCGTTGATGAAAACGTGGGTGACTGCCCCGACCAACTTTCCATCCTGAACTATCGGACTGCCGCTCATCCCCTGGATAATCCCCCCGGTCCGGCTGAGGATCTGTGGATCGACCACCCTGATGATAAAGCTCTTGCCGTCAGGACGAGGCTGGGGAAATACGGTCTGGATTTCGACATTGAAGGCTTCGATATTCTCACCGTCCAATACGGTCAACATCTGGGCGGAACCATCCCTGATCTGGCCGCCGACGGCGACCGGAACTGGATTCGGGTACAGTTGATTGGGAAGGATAGTCTGCAGCACTCCAAAAATGCCGTATTGTGTGTTTTTTTCAATATTGCCGGACATTGTGCGGTCGCCCTGAAACAAACCGATCTTTTCACCGATCTTTCCCCGCTGACCTTTTTGTATTCCCTCGACCGCAGCGCCGACAATTTTTCCGTCCTTCAGGTCCAACCACTCGCTGGTCTCAGAATTTGTGATCACATGACCAAGAGCGCCGTATTTTTTGGTTACCGGGTCGAAAAAGGTGAGAGTTCCCACTCCTGCCGCCCCGTCTCTTACAAACAGGCCAATCCGGTAGCGCCTGGTTTCACGGCACAAGACCGGCTTGATATCGTAACTGGCGGCCACTCCCCGGCGCTTTACCTGGAGATGGACTGTTCCCTTACGCCGGGCAAACTGGTCTACCAGTTGGCTCACCTGGGCGTCGCACTGGACATTGACGCCCTCGATGCCGGTGATCACATCTCCGGGGGCAATACCTGCCTTGCGGGCCGGGCAATAGCTCTTTCCGTCACTGGAGGTGACATCTGAAAAACCGGAGACGATCACCCCTTCAGTATGCAGGAGCACGCCGATGGACTGCCCCCCCACCATCACCTGGACCGGCGGCGCCACCTGCAGGGTGATCCGCTTTAGGGGAAGAATGCCGAACAGCTTCAGGTTCAGATCGATGCGTCCCGGAACGGCAGCAACAGGGGCCCGCCCCAGGAAGGGCTGAAACTCCTGACCGGTCTCTCCAGGCTGCCATTTTAACATCTCTTTACAGTCGTTGGATACGGAGGCGGTGATCCGCCCGGAGATCTGGGGTGGAAAAATATTCCCAAAAATAATCTGATCCCCCACATTAACCCGGTAGTGCGAGGGGATCAGACTGAAGGACTGGAAGAATACCGAATAGATGCAGGCCGCCAGAAAAAATGCGGAGAGAAGACCGTAAAGCCTTCGCTTGCTCAATCTCGCTCATCCCTTGTTCCTCTCCTGGCGCTTTCCCCCGTGAATGTTAAGTTATCCCCTTCCCTCTCCTTTTATTCAACTATCAAACCTGCTTCAGGATCTGTTCCGCATGAATGCGGGTGATCTCTTCATCTTCGGCGCCGCCGAGCATTCTGGCCAGTTCCGCTACCCGTGACCGGTAATCCATGAGCTTGACCACAGTCCGGGTCAGGTCGCCGGTGATCACTTTTTCAATATTGAAATGCCTGGCGCCTCTACCTGCGATGTGGGGAGAATGCGTCACGCACAAGACCTGCCTGTGACTGGCCAGGACGCCCAGACGGTCGGCGACGGCCTGAAGCGTTCTGCCGCCGATACCGGTATCGATCTCATCGAAGATCAGGGTCGGGATCTCATCGTTGTCAGCGAAGATCACCTTGAGGGCCAGCATCACCCGGGACATCTCTCCACCGGAAGCAATCCTGGCCAGGGGCTTGAGTGGTTCGCCAGGGTTGGCGCTGAACAGGAATTCCAACTGGTCGCAGCCCCAGCATCTCGGCCCCGGGGTACTCTCCCACCTGGTGTCAAAGCGGGCATTCTTCATGCCCAGACCCTGCAGTTCGCCCTGCACGGCCTCGATGAAGGCAGCCGCCTTCTGATGCCGCAACTCGGACAGGACGCCGGCTGCAGTCTCATATGACCGGAGTCCTCGCTGATACTCCGCCTCCAGTTCCCGGGAGCGTGACTGGCGCTCTTTCAGATTATCCAGCTCGGCGGAGGCGCCATCCCAGAATACGACCACGTCCGCCAGCGAGGGCCCATATTTGCGGGCGAGACCCCTCAGGGCATGCAACCGCTCCTCGACCTCGCTGGCCCGAGCGGGGTCATACTCCAGCAGTTCCCGGTAACGGCGCAGAGCGTCGGCAACATCATCCAGCCTGTACTGCACCTCCGCCAAAAGGGCGGAAATGTCTCCTACCGAGGCATCGTACCGGGACATCTCCCGCAGGCTGGAGGCAGCCCTGCTCAGCAGGTCATAGGCTGCAGTCCGGCGGTCATCGCCCTCGAACAGGTCCAGCGCCGCCTCCCTTGCAAGATCGGCCAACCTTTCGGCGTGGCGCAGGCGCTCGGCTTCCTGCTGCAGCACATCCTCCTCGCCAGGGATGGGCTTGAGCCGCCCAATCTCTTCCACGGCGCCGTTCAGATAATCTATGCGCCCGCCGATCTCCTTCTCTGCGGCGTTCGCTGCGGAGCGCTCGGTTGCCAGTTCAGACAGGCGATTGCAGAGATCCGCCACTAAAAACAGTTGGCGGGAGATCTCGTCACCGCCAAAGCGGTCAAAAAGCTCCCGGTGCTTGTCCACTTTCAACAACGACTGGTGCTCATGCTGTCCGTGCAGGTCCACCAGCATCTCTCCCAGGGTGCGATACATGGCCAGGGGCACAGCCCTGCCATTGATCCGGCAAGCGCTCCGGCCGTTGGCCGTAATCTCCCTGGACAGCAGCAGCGAGCAGTCCTCGCTGGCCGTCATGCCGAATTCAGTCAGCTTCTCACTTACCCGTGGAAGCTGGACACAGTCAAACAGGCCCTCGACGATCGCCTTTTCGGCCCCGGTGCGCACCAGGTCGCCGGATGCCCGTCCGCCGATCAGGATGTTCATGGCATCAACCAGGATCGACTTGCCGGCTCCGGTCTCCCCGGTCAGGACGTTCAACCCGGATCCCAGGTCGAGGCCAATGTGCTCGATCAATGCCAAGTTGTCAACAGTGAGTTGAACCAGCATCTTCTCTTCCTCGCTTCGCCAACATTCAACAAGCCCCTCGTCTTCAGGCCCGGGTCTCTGGTTTGAAGAGTGGCTACTTCAAGAGGAACTCGAGCTTCTTCGTCAGTTCCGGCACATCCTCAGCGGGTTTGACCACCACCAGGATGGCATCATCTCCGGCCACAGTGCCGATGATCTCGCGCCAGCCGCTCTGGTCCAGGGCTGAGGCCACGCCCTGTGCCGCTCCCGGGAGCGTGTGGATTACGACCAGGTTCCCACTGCAATCGTATTTGACGACAGCCTCCTGAAAGAGGCGGCGCAGGCGGTCATGGATCCTGGCCGGATCGGGCTGTCCGCCCTGCGGCTTGGCATACCGGTAAGAGTCACCCCCCACCGGTGTTTTGACCAGTTGCAACTCCTTGATATCGCGTGAGACCGTGGCCTGAGTGGCGGTGATTCCCCTCACCCTCAGGGCCTCGGCCAGGTCTTCCTGCGTCATGATCGTTCTCTCGTTGATAATCTCCAGGATCAACTGCTGCCGACGCAATTTCAACGAGTTCACCTCCCTTCAACTGGGTCTTGGCTTCAGAGGGTTGATTGCTTTTCCCCCACTGAAGNNAGAGCGGGTAGCCATCGGTAAATTGGATGCCGTAAGCATGAAGTCGACTCACTACCCACGCCCATATGGTGGTGGTTGGTGTTCAGTTGCTTATATTTTTCAATAAGGCGGCGCGGGCGGCCACCACGACCCGTGACGCCTGTTCCGGCGACAGGGCGGCGCCCCGCACTGCCTGCGGATCATAACCCAGCCACATAAAAAACTCTATATTGCCATCCGCTCCCTGAATGGCGGAATAGGTGACCCCCCTGATCTGAAATCCCAGTTGGCAGGCCGCGGCGGATACCTGCTCCAGGACCGCCCGCTGCACCGCCGCATCCTTGACGATGCCGCCCTTGCCCACCTGCTCCCGGCCCGCCTCAAACTGCGGTTTTACCAGGGCCAGCACCTCGCCGCCGGGCCTGAGCAGTTCTCTCACGGCGCCGAGGACCTTGGCCAGAGAGATAAACGACAGGTCCAGGGTGACGAACTCCACCTGTTCCCCCAGCACCTCCGGAGTCAGGTAGCGCAGGTTGGTCCTCTCGATCACCTTCACCCGCTCATCGCGGCGCAGGTCCCAGGCCAGTTGCCCGTAACCGACGTCGACCGCATAAACCCGGCTGGCGCCACGTTGGAGCAGGCATTGGGTAAAGCCGCCGGTAGAGGCGCCGGCGTCCAGGGCCACCTTGCCGGCCACGTCGATGCCAAACTCGCTCAGGGCGGACTCCAGCTTGATACCGCCGCGGCTCACGTAAGGGCAGGGGTTTCCCCTGACCTGGATCTCTCCCTCCGGCGCCACAGCAGCGCCTGGCTTATCGATCAGGCGCCCGTCATAGAAGACGTGGCCGGCCATCAACGCCCGCTGTGCCTGCTCCCGGCTGGGGAACCACCCCTGTTCCACCAGCAGCAGATCGATCCGCTTCTTTCCCCCACTGCCCGCTCTCTTGACCGCATCTCCCATGGCGCCCGCTACCATCCCTTCGATATGACAAGATCGGCAATGCCCTTGGCGTCGAGTCCGAACTTCCGGCGCAGCAACTCCTGATTGCCTTGCGGGACAAAGCAGTCGTGGATACCCATGCAAAAAACCTGGCCGCGCCAACCGAGCCGGGACAGAAGCTCCAGGACGCTGCTGCCAAATCCCCCCGACAGCACATTCTCCTCGATGGTCAGCAAATGTCCCGTCCTCTCCGCCCACTCCATGATCAGGTCCTCGTCGAGCGGCTTGACGTACCGGCAATTGATCACGGCTGCCTGCCGGCCCCGGCTCTCAAGCAGTTCTGCGGCATCCAGAGCGGTGTAGGCCGAGGGCCCGATGGCCAGGATCGCCAGGTCCTTGCCCGGGCGCAGCAATTCTCCCCTCCCAGGCGCCAAGAAGGGGTGCTCTTCGTCGATGACCGCCGCCCGCCCCGGCCCCCGGGGGTAACGGATCGCAGTCGGCTTCCGGTAGTCGACGGCGCTCATGAGCATGGCCGCCAGCTCGTTCTGGTCCTTCGGCGCCATCAGGATCAGACCCGGAATGTGGCTCAGGAAAGAGAGATCGAAGATGCCCTGGTGCGTCTCGCCGTCCTCCCCCACAATCCCGGCGCGATCAACGGCAAAGATCACCGGCAGCCCCTGGATGGCGACGTCGTGAACGATCTGGTCGTAGGCCCGTTGCAGGAAAGTGGAATAGACGGCCACCACGGGAAGGAAGCCTGAACTGGCCAAACCTGCCGCCAGGGTGACCGCGTGCTGTTCGGCGATCCCCACATCGAAAAAGCGGTCCGGAAAGCGGGTGGCAAATTCTTTCAAACCCGTTCCGTCAGCCATCGCCGCCGAAATGGCCACCAGCTTCGGTAACCTCTCGCCGAGGCGGAGCATGCAGCCCCCGAACACCTTGGTGAAGGTGGGATTTTCGCTCTGCTTTATGAGTTCACCGGTCTTGACGTCAAACCGGCCAACGCCGTGAAAGGTGTCCGGGTTCTTCTCCGCCGGAGGATAACCCTTCCCCTTTTTCGTACAGACATGCACCAGTACCGGTCCATCAACCCTCCGCGCCCGCTCGAACACCTGCTTTAAAGCCTTCAGGTCATGGCCGTTGACCGGACCAAGATAGGTGAAGCCCAGCTCTTCAAAGAAGATTCCGGGCATCAGCAGATACTTGAGGCTGTCCTTTAAGCGTTCGACGACCTTGACCATCCGGCGGCCGACGCTGGGAATGCGGAGCAGGAGGTCTTCAATCTCATCCTTGCTCTTATAGTAGAGCGGGTTCGTGCGCAGTCTGCTCAGATAATCGGACAGCGCCCCCACGTTATTGTTGATCGACATCTCGTTGTCATTCAGGACGACGATGAGCCTGGTTCCGGCATTGCCGGCATGGTTCATAGCCTCGAAAGACATACCCCCGGTCAACGCCCCGTCTCCGATCACCGCCACCACGGCATGGCTTTCCTTGTTCAGGTCCCTGGCCAGCGCAAAGCCTAGGGCTGCGGAGATGGAGGTGCTGCTGTGACCTGTTTCAAAACAGTCGTGCACGCTCTCCCTGGTCTTCGGAAAACCGCTCAGGCCGCCGAACTGCCTGATGGTCGCCAGCCGCTCCCGACGCCCGGTGAGGATCTTGTGGACATAGCACTGATGGCCGACGTCCCAGATGATCTTATC
>PKYJ01000132.1:10882-11127 GCA_003132605.1 Peptococcaceae bacterium
GCGCCCAGGTCGGATGGATGTGAAATCTTCTCTATGACCACCGCAACTTCACCTTTTCGGAGCGCCGGCATCTTCGAAGTTCGAAGTCTCTACCTTTTCGACCTTTTCGAACTCGAGGGAACAAAGAATTCATGGCCGGTCTGGCGTTCCACCCAAGCTACCGCCTGACCCAGCCGGAACATGATCTCGCTGGCCTCCTGGAGGGCAATACCCTTGCCCAGGGCCTTTCCGCACACCGTTACCGC
>PKYJ01000128.1 GCA_003132605.1 Peptococcaceae bacterium
GTGATGATCTTGATGCTCTCGGCGGCATCCCTGCCCACCATGTGCTCGATACCGGCATAGAAGTCCTCGGTGTTCTCCCGGACCAACAGGATGTCCACGCCCTCGTAGCGGGTCTTCACACCCGGTAGACTTTTTGCCGGCCGCACGTTGGCGTAGAGGTCAAGCTCTTTGCGCAGAGCCACGTTGACGCTGCGAAAGCCTTTCCCAATAGGCGTGGTCAACGGCCCCTTCAGGGCCACCCGGTTGCGCCGGATCGAGTCCAGCACGTAATCCGGCAGCGGTGTGCCGTACTTATCGATCACCGCCTCGCCGGCCTCGACGACCTCCCACTCGATCCCGGCATTTACCGCATCGATCACGATCCGGGCCGCCCTGGTGACGTCAGGTCCGATGCCATCACCGGGGATCAGGGTTACTGCATACTTAGCCATGTCAATCCTCCATCCAAATGGTTTCTACTGTGGAAACAGAGGCTGGGCGTTGTTTTAGTGGGTGCAATGTAATGCCCTCAATTGGGTCGCCCTATTAAATGGCGACGCAAACGGAGGGCTAGTTAATTGCTCAATCGATGTTAAAAGTGCCATACTTCCTGAAGTGAGCGGCCAGCCCACCATCCCCCAGTACCTTCAGCATGAATGGAGGCAGCGGTTTGATCGGAGTTTCGGTACCCCTGGTGAGGTTTCTCAAAACGCCGCCCTCCATGTCCGCCAACAGTTCATCGCCGGCGGAGATCCCCGCTGTGTCGCATTCCACCACCGGAAGCCCGGTGTTGATGGCGTTGCGGTAAAAGATACGGGCAAAGGATGCGGCCAGCACCGCGCCCACTCCGGCGTTCAACAGGGCCAGGGGCGCCTGCTCCCGCGATGAACCACAGCCGAAGTTGCGGCCCGCCACCACAAAATCGCCGGGCTGCACCTTCTTGGCGAAGTCCGGGTCCAGGTCCTCCATGACGTGGCTGGCCAATTCCTTCATGTCCAGAGTCTTGAACTTATACTTGCCGGAAATGATGTAGTCAGTGTTGACATCGCCGCCGAAGCAGTGGGCTCTTCCCTTCAGCTTCATCTCGCCAACCTCCTCGCTATTTAAGGTATTCCCTGGGATCGGCAATAGCGCCGGCCAGGGCGGAAGCTGCTACTGTCGCCGGAGAGGCCAGGTAGATGAAAGCCTTGCTGTTGCCCATCCGGCCCTTGAAGTTCCGGTTGGCCGTGGAGATCACGTTCTCTCCATCCGCAGGAACGCCGTTGTGCGTTCCCACACAGGGGCCGCAGCCCGGCGTCACCACAGCCGCCCCGGAGCGCACCAGGTCCTGGATGATCCCCTCATCCATGGCCTCCAGGTAAATGCGGCGGGATGCTGGGGCGACGATGAAACGCACCTCCGGGTGCACCCGGCGCCCCTTGAGGATACCGGCGGCAATCCGCAAATCCTCCAGGCGCCCGTTGGTGCAGGTGCCCAACACCGCCTGCTGGATGGCGGTTCCGGCTACTTCGCCGATCGACGCCACGTTGTCCACCCGGTGTGGTTTGGCCACCTGCGGCTCCAGGCCGCTCACGTCATATTCCAAAACCCTGGCATAGGCCGCCTCCGGGTCCGGGCTGACCACCTCGAAGTTCCCACGCCCAGAGGGCGCCCGGTGCTCCCGCACCCAGGCCAGAACCTTGTCATCGGCCTCCATCAAGCCGGCCTTGGCACCCATCTCGATAGCCATGTTGGCGATGGTAAAGCGGGCGTCGACGGACAGGGCGCCGATCGCCTCCCCGGTGTATTCGGCCGCCATATACGTCGCTCCATCGGCGGTGACCTGCCCGATCAGGAACAGGATCAGGTCCTTGGAATAGACGCCGGCCGGCAACCGCCCGCGGCAGACGAACCGGAGCGACTCCGGCACCTTGAACCACATCTTGCCGGAAATCAGGGCTGCTGCCAGGTCGGTGGAACCCACCCCGGTGGCAAAGGCATTCAGGGCGCCATAGGTGCAGGTGTGGGAATCGGCGCCGATCACCAACGAGCCAGGCCCCACGTGGCCCTTCTCGGGCACCAGTTGATGGCAGACTCCATCCCCGATATCGTACATGATCATCCCTTGCTCTTTGGCAAATGACCGCATCAGGTGATGAAGGGCAGATACGCCCTCCAGCGGGCTGGGTGCGCTGTGGTCGATCACCAGGGCCGCCCGCTGCGGGTCAAAGACCCGTTTCCCTCGCATCTCCTCAAACGCCCGGATGGCCAGAGGAGAGGTGCCATCCTGCCCCATCCTGAAGTCCAGGTCGGCCACCACCAGGTCGTTGGCCCGGGCATCCTGGCCGCTCTTCCGGCTCAGAATCTTTTCAGCTATAGTCTTTCCCAAACGGTTCTCCTCCTGCAATTAATGGTTAGTGGTTAGAAAATACCATCATCACCAGGCACCCGATGTAAGCCCTGATTGCATTGTTTTTTTGAATATGAAGTTGCCGGAAGCTTTATTTTCTTTATCGCCGTGTATTGAATGAACAGCAAACAATCCAACATGCAAATTCCAACGACCAGTGCGGCTATTATCGGCTTTTCGCCTTGAGATAATCCTCATAGATAAAAACCAGTTCCTTGTCGAACAGGGGGCGCTTGAGCTCCACGGTGGCTTTCTTGACCTGAACCAGGATGTCCTCGGCCTCCTGGTCAGTCAGGTGATGGCCGTACTCCTCAAACTTGGCCTTGATGGAGTGGCTGCCGGAATGCTTCCCGATCACGATCTGCCTGGTCAGGCCGACCTCCTCGGGGCAGAAGGCCTCATAGGTTTTCGAGTTCTTCAGGGCGCCGTCTACGTGGATGCCGGATTCGTGGGTGAACACGTTGGAACCGACGATCGCCTTCCAGGACGGCAGCTCACGGCTGGCCGCCCGCGATACGTACTCCGCCAACTCCCGGAACTGGAAGGTCTTGAAGTTGAGATCGACCCCCTCCAGGCACTTCAGGGCCATGACCACCTCTTCGAGGGCGGCGTTCCCCGCCCGCTCGCCCAGCCCGATCACAGTCACTCCGACCCACCCGGCGCCTGCCTTGACGCCTGCCAGGGCGTTGGCGGTGGCCATGCCAAAGTCGTTGTGGGTGTGCATCTCCACGTCGATGCCGGCGGTGTCGATCAGCTTCTTGACCTGTTCAAAAGTCGCAAAGGGATCGAGGATACCTACGGTGTCGCAGAAACGCACCCGGTCAGCTCCGGCCTCCTTGGCAGCCCTGGCGAATTCGGACAGAAAATCCGGATCGGACCGGGAAGCGTCTTCGGCGTTGGCCGAGATGTAGACTCCCTGCTGCTTGGCAAATTCCACCGCTCTGACCATGTCCGCCAGCACCTTGCTCTTGGTGCTGCGCAGCTTGTGCTCGATGTGGATGTCGGATGTGGAGATGGAGATGGCTACGGCGTCCACCCCGCACTCCAGCGAGGATTCGATGTCCCTGATCACGGCACGGTTCCAGCCCATGATGCTGGCGCGCAGGCCCAGCTTGCAGATCTCCGTGATTGCCTCCTTCTCGTGGCCGCCCATGACCGGAATTCCGGCCTCGATCTGGTCTACCCCGACGTCGTCCAGCATCTTGGCGATGCGGATCTTTTCGGGATTGGAAAAAACCACCCCCGCCGTCTGTTCGCCGTCACGGAGCGTGGTATCGACGATCTTGATCTGGCTCATAACCTCACACCTCTCCACTGGCTCATCTCAACTCATCTCTCCATAATGCCTAACACTCTTGAAATGTCCTTGCTTCTCTAACGCAAGAGCCAAAACCTGCTGTCACTTTTATCCTTTTCCCACGATGACTACCCGCTCACTTCTCAGATCACACCTTTTCCCTGATCAGCTTGTTGACCAGTTGCGGGTTGGCCTGGCCCCTGGTAGCCTTCATCACCTGGCCGACCAGGAAGGCCAGGGCTTTCTCCTTGCCGCTGCGGTAGTCATCCACCACCCCGGGATTGCCGTCCAGCACCTGCTGTACCACGGCGCTCAGTGCGCCGGCGTCGCTGATCTGCGCCAGACTCCCGGCCTCGACGATCTCCCGGGGACGTCTGCCGGAGACGAACATCTCCTCGAATACTGCCTTGGCGATCTTGCCGCTGATGGTTCCCTGGTCAATCAGGTTCAGCATCTCCACCAGGTGGGACGGGGTCAGCCGGGCCTCTGGCGCCTCCTGGTTATGGACTTTGAGGAGCCTCAAGAACTCCCCCATCACCCAGTTGCTGACCGTCTTGGAGTCATGATAGACGCCCACACAGGCCTCGTAGAAGTCGGCCAGGGCGCGGGAACCGGTGAGTATACCGGCGTCGTAGGACGGCAGGCCATAATCAGCCATGAAACGCTGCCGCCTGGCAGACGGCAGCTCCGGTAATGCTGACCGCACCTGTTCGACCAGTTCCGGGCTGATCACCAGGGGAACCAGGTCCGGGTCCGGAAAATAGCGATAATCGGAGGCTTCTTCCTTGATCCGCATCTGAACCGTGACGCCTGCCGCCTCATCCCAGGCCCTGGTCTCCAGTAAAAACTGGCCGTCCTCTGCCAGGATGGCATACAGCCGCTCGGCCTCTGCGGCGAGGGCATGCTGCACAGCCCGGAAGGAGTTCATGTTCTTGACCTCAGACTTCGGGTTTAAAACCGTGCTCCCCGCCGGACGGACCGAGATGTTGGCGTCGCAGCGCAG
>PKYJ01000038.1 GCA_003132605.1 Peptococcaceae bacterium
GTACCGCCCGCCGCTCCGGGATGATCACCCCCTGAACCCCAGCAGCTTCAGCACTGCGGACTATGGCGCCGAAGTTCCGGGGATCCTCCCAGCCAGCCAGGACTAACAACAGAGGATCCTCCTGCTGCCCCTGCGCCGGTTCCAGCAACTCATCCAGCGTCACATAGCCCTTGGGACTCAGGTAGGCGAAGATCCCCTGGTGCCCGGCGCCACCGGCAAGCTTGTCCAGGACTTCCCGGTCCACTAACTGCACCGGCACCCGGGCCTCCCGGGCGTGGTCCATGATCTCCCGGACCTTGCCGTGGGCGCCCCGGGCGATCAGGATCTTGTTCACCGGGCGGCCGGCCCGCAGGGCCTCCCAGACAGCGTTACGGCCCCAGATGGTCTCGTCCATCGGATACCTCCTGTCTTGCGCCCACTTCCCGGCGCCTGACGTCGTCTGCCCGTCCACAGGAAAATTCCCCCTCCCAGCAGATCCCTTCGGCTTCACAGGAGGGGCCCGCTAGGGCAAACAGCACCGGCGCCACCCGCCGCACCTCATCCCGCATCATATATGCCAGGTCCCGGATCTCCCACTGGGCGCGCCGGCAGCAGCGCAGGCGGAAGAAATTGTACAGCGAACGGGCGTTGAAGGTGCAGACCAGTTGGGTCTCTGCGGCGTTGGGCAGCAGGTAGCGGGCGTCCTCCCGGGGCACCATCTCTGCCAGTTCCCGGTAGGCCTCCTGCAGCCTGGCGATCTGGGCGTGGAACACCGCCTCGGCCTCCGGGTTGGCGGCGATCGACGGCGGCGTGACGTAGGTGAAATTCTTCTCATCCACGTAGCGCTGGGACTTTTGAGAATAGGAAGCGATCCGGTGGCGCACCAGTTGGTGCGACAGGGCGCGGCTGACCCCTGCGATGGCAAAGGTGAAGTTGGCGTGCTCGGCCGGAGAGAGGTGCCCAACCGCCACCAGGTGCCGCAGCAGCGAATTCACCTCGCTGCGGCTCAGGTTGTCTTTCAGTTCGGTGACACCCCGGGCGGAATAGCAGAGGCGCGCTGCCAGAGCGACAGTCGCTTCCGGCTCCGGTGTATAGGCTACCAACTCCACATGCATACGCTCACCAGCCTTTCATTCTGGTCGTAGGTCGTGGACCGACCACTAATTTATACCAGGCGCCAGCGCACTCCCCGGGGCGTATCCTCGATCAGGATCCCCATCTCCCGCAGTTCGTCCCGCAACCGGTCGGCCAGGCGATAGTTCTTCTGCTTACGCGCCGCCTCCCGCGCCTGCAGCAGCATGTCCAGCAGCGCCCGGGGTTCTGTGGGCAGCCCCTCCGGCAGCAGGCTCCGGTCGCCCGGCGCCAGACCGGTGATGACCTGCAGCAACTGGGCGGCGTACTCCTCTCCCATGTCCCGGCCCTCTCCGGGAATTAGGCCTAGCACCCCTAGCAGTGAATTGAAGTAGCGGCTGACGTGGATCAGGATGTGCACCACCGCAGGGGTCTGGACGAAATCATCCCGGTTGATGAAACTGTTGACCTCCCGTCCCAGGTTGAACAGGGCCGCCAGGGCAAGAGCTGTGTTGAAGTCATCGTCCATGGCATCCTCGAACTCCGCCACCCGGGCCAGGACCTGGTGCCGGAAATCCCCCGCTTCCCTGGAGAGCCTACCGGCGGGCATCACGTCCTGCCCCCCGGTGATCTCGTCGATCAACTCCAGGGTGTTGCGCAGGCGGTTGAAGCTGCGACGGGCCAGGTCCAGGGCCTCGGTGCTGTAGTCCAGTGGGCTGCGGTAGTGAGTCGACAGCAGGAAGAAGCGCAGCACCTCCGGCGGCCATTCCTGCAGCAGGTCTCGAACGATGAAGAAGTTGCCCAGGGATTTGGACATCTTCTCCTCGTTCACGGTCACAAAGCCGTTGTGCAACCAGTAGCGGGCAAAGGGAGCATCGTCCTGGTAGGCCTCCGCCTGGGCGATCTCATTCTCGTGATGGGGGAAGATCAGGTCGCTGCCGCCGGCGTGGATGTCGAACCCGAACCCCAGGTATTTGCTCGACATCACCGAACACTCCAGATGCCAGCCCGGCCGTCCCGGCCCCCAGGGGCTGTCCCAGGAAGGCTCGCCCGGCTTGGCGGCCTTCCAGAGCACAAAGTCCAGCGGGTCCCGTTTGCGCTCGTCCACCTCTACCCGGGCCCCGGACAGCATCTCATCCAGGGTGCGTCCGGACAGCTTGCCATAACCGGGGAACTTGCGGACCGAGAAATAGACATCCCCGTCCAGGACGTAGGCCACTCGCTTGGCCAGCAGGCCGCGCACCATCTCCTGCATCTCCTCGATGTGTTCGGTGGCCTTGGGATGAACATTCGCACGCATCACCCGGAGGGCATCTGCATCCCGGAAATACTCCCGGGTGTACCGCGCCGCCAGGGCAGAGGGATCTTCACCCTCCTCCGCAGCCCGGTTGATGATCTTGTCATCGATGTCCGTGAAGTTCTGGACGTAGGTAACCCGGAAGCCCCGGTAGATCAGATATCGCCTGATGGTGTCAAACACCACCAGGGCGCGGGCGTTGCCCAGATGGATGAAGTTATAGGTCGTCGGCCCACAGACATACATCCTGACATGGTGTGGTTGCTTCGGCACAAACTGTTCTTTTTTCCTGGTCAAAGTGTTGTAGACTTTGAGTTCCAACCTATGCACTCCCGAACAAAGCAATCCTTTCGCTCAGAGACGAAAGGATTGCTATTTTCTGATGTGCCATAATTATACTGACTAAAGCAAGCCAGAGTCAACCACTTCCGGATTCAAAATGTCGGGTTCAAACAATATGATCCCAGCACCTTGGAAGTATGCAGGTCTCTTCAACTCTTTGTTCGTCGTCCTCGCCAGATGGGGCGCAAGCGAGGCCACCAGGCAGGCACCGCTCGCCGGTAGGCTTCGTAGTCCGTACCGAACTGGTGCGCCAGACTCGGTTCCTCGTACCAACGTACGAACGCAGCAGTAATCAGGAACACGACTGCGGCATACACTAGCAGACTGAGCTGGCCCAAGAGCAACGCCTGCCCGATGATGGCCCACAGGCCTGCCACATACATAGGATTGCGGACATATCGATACACACCGCCGACAACCAGACGCGTAGGCGCAGCGATTGGTACTGGGGTTCCGAGGCCCTCCACAATGAAACGCACGAACGCCTGAATCAGCACGATCAGCCCTGCGGCTATCATTATCACCCCCAGCACACGCATGGGTACCCAGTACCGTACGGGCTGGCTTACCAGCCACCCTGTCAACAACCACGGTACCAGGCCCACTATGACGCCCGGACCCACTAGGAAAAACACGGCACTGCCTACTATGGCGATTGGTTTACGCATGGTAACGTCTCACTTTCCAATTCATCACGATGGCTACCCGCTCTAATACCCCCGCTTCT
>PKYJ01000014.1 GCA_003132605.1 Peptococcaceae bacterium
GTCCGGCGGCCGGGTCTCCTACCTGTCCGACGACGAGCCCGGCCGGTTGCGGCAGCGCCTGCGCAGCTACATCCGGGCCATGGACAATGTGGCCAGGGCCAAGGCGCGGGAGGTGCTGCCCCTGTTTGCGGGAGCTTTTAAGGGCGCTGATACGGAGCTGGAGATCCTCGACGTCGGCGCTGGCTCCGGGGCGCTCTCCGCCGGGTTCCTGGAGCATTTCCCGGCTGCCAGGGCAACCCTGCTCGACCTGGCCGACGTGCTCGACATCGCCAGGGAGATGCTGGACGCCAGGGGCCTGGGGGAGAGGGTGACCTGCTGCCAGGCCAACATCCTGGAGCCCTGGCCGGCGCCTGACGGGCGCTACGACCTGGTCCTGCTCTCCAATGTCATCCACGTCTATTCCGAACAGGAACTGCCCGGCATTCTCACCCGGGCTGTCCGGTGTTTGAACCCCAACGGATACCTGGTGGTGCACGATTTTTTCCCGGGGCACGACCCGGCCAAGGCTGCCCTGCTCGACCTGAACATGTTCATCAATACCTACAACGGCCGCCTCTTCCCGGAGCAATACGTCCGGGAGCATCTCTCCCTCGATGGCCTGCTGGTGACTGGGCTGGTCCCGCTGCAGTCGGACACCGCCCTAGTCATTGCCTCACCGGACCCGAAGGCCCTGGACAGGCTCAACCTTGACAGCGCCGCCAGGTAGTCTAAAAAAATACCCAGACCGGTGCCTGGAGATTGCAGGGTTGCAGCCAGGAGTCTGAAAAATGGATTGACAGTACAGGCCGGTTGCCGTTATACTATTCTGCAAGAACGGATTTCAGGGCGGATGAATGTGACAACTCAATAGCAACATGAGATGAGACGAGATGAGACGAGCAGAGTTGAGCTGAGATGAGTCGAGGGTTGTTTGCTTTTTGGGCAATCGTGCCAGCACTCATTTGGGTGCTGGCTTTTGTATTTGAGGGGAGAGTGGGTCATGGCTTACCCGTTGCGGAGCGATTACCTGGGAGCGGCCGAGGCGGGCGCCTGCTCGCGGGCGCGGTTCGATATCACTCCGGTGTGGGAGGAGCTGCTGGTCGACCTGGAGACGCCGATTTCCATTTTCATGAAGGCTGCCGCCGGGGACTACACCTACCTGCTGGAGAGCGTGGAGGGCGGCGAACAACTCGCCCGGTACTCGTTTATGGGTTTTGACCCGCTGGTTGTCTTCCAGGCCCGGGGAACAACCATCACAACTGAAACCGGCGGGCGCACTACCGTTGAAGACGGCGTCCCCCTGAAACGACTGTGGGAGATGATGGCGGATTTGCGGGTGGGGCCTGTGCCCGACGAGCCGCGCTTCTTCGGCGGGGCGGTGGGATATTTCGGCTATGACCTGGTGCGCCACTACGAGCGGCTGCCGGAAACGACCGCCGATGACCTGGAGTTGCCCGACTGCTTCTTCATCCTCACCAGGGTGGTGCTGATCTACGACCACGTCCGGCATACCTTGAAGATCGTCGCCCTGGTTCCTAAAAACGGCGACCCTGCCGCCGCCTACAGCGAGGCCCTGGCGGTCATCGAGCGGGTGAAGCGCCGGATCGCCCTGGCGCATCCGCTCGATCCGGCGTCCGGGGCGGCGGTGCCGGATCAGGGCCCGCGCCGGGCGCCGCGCCCAGAGGGCACCCGGGGCGCCAGCCGGGCGCGAGTGCCGGATTCTTCACTGTCGCTGCTTGGTGAGGTTGCGGCAAATCAGCCGGGAGGCGAGATGCCCGCCAGAAACCCTGCATCCGGAAGCCCTGTCTCCAACGTTACCAAGGAGGAGTTTATGGGCAGCGTGCGGCGGGCCAAGGAGTACATCGAGGCCGGGGACATCATCCAGGTGGTGCTCTCCCAACGTTTCCAGCAGGAGATCGGCGCCGACCCCCTCGATGTCTACCGCCGGCTGCGGTCCCTCAACCCCTCACCCTACATGTACTACCTGCACTTCGGCAGCGTCCGGATCGTCGGCTCCTCGCCGGAGATGCTGGTACGGGTGGAGCAGGGTACCGTGGAGACGCGCCCGATTGCCGGCACCCGCCGGCGCGGCGGCAGCCAGGCCGAGGACGGCGCTCTCGCCCGGGAACTGCGGGCCGACCCCAAGGAGTGTGCCGAGCATCTGATGCTGGTCGACCTGGGGCGGAACGACCTGGGGCGGGTCTGTGAATACGGCAGCGTCAAGGTGTCCAGATTGATGGAGATCGAGCGCTATTCACACGTGATGCACCTGGCGTCGGTGGTGCGGGGCAAACTGAATGCAGGGCGTGACGCCTACGACGCCCTGGCCTCCTGCTTTCCGGCGGGCACCCTGTCCGGGGCGCCCAAGATCCGGGCGATGGAGATCATCGAGGAGCTGGAGCCGGCCCGGCGCGGCCCCTACGGCGGTGCCATTGGCTACCTGAGCTTCAATGGCAACCTGGACGCCTGCATCACCATCCGGACGATCGTGATCAAAGGGGGTACGGCATACATCCAGGCTGGGGCCGGGATCGTGGCCGATTCCGATCCGGAGCAGGAGTATGAGGAATCTTTGCGCAAGGCCGAGGTGCTGCTGCAGGCATTGCGCTTGACGGAGAAGGGG
The DNA here is from genome assembly GCA_003132605.1 of Peptococcaceae bacterium. GTDB lineage: Bacteria > Bacillota > DSM-12270 > Thermacetogeniales > Thermacetogeniaceae > Palsa-1188. Next base: position 2,603 of record PKYJ01000014.1, read on the forward strand.
GAATGACAGTGAGCGTGGAAAATGATCTGAAGCAGACCATCGAGAAGGTAGTCAACCACTACCAGTTGGCGGAGACAGAAGCGGAACAGGTGATGGGGCGGATCATGGATGGTGAGGCCTCCCCGGCCCAGATCGCCGCCCTGCTCACCGCCCTACGCCTGAAGGGGGAGACGGTGGATGAGATCACCGGGTTTGCCCGGGCGATGCGGGCGAAGATGAACCGGATTGCGTCGCGGTTCCAGCCGCTGGTGGACATCGTCGGCACCGGAGGCGACCGGCGGTTCACCTTCAACATCTCCACCACGGCGGCCTTCGTGGCGGCCGGAGCCGGGCTCCCGGTCGCCAAGCACGGCAACCGCTCGGTTTCCAGCCGCTGCGGCAGTGCCGACGTGCTGGAGGCGCTGGGCGTCAACGTGATGTTGGCTCCGGCGGAGGCGGAGCGCTGTCTGGATGAGACCGGGATCGGCTTCCTGTTCGCCCCGATGTTCCACGCCGCCATGAAGTATGCCGCCGGAGCCCGGCGGGAGATCGGTATCCGCACTGCCTTCAATCTGTTGGGGCCGCTGACCAACCCGGCGGGTGCCCAGGTACAGGTACTGGGAGTCTACGACCCCAACCTGACCGGGGTGATCGCCTGCGTGCTGCGCAGGCTCGGGACGCAGCGGGCGATGGTGGTGCACGGCAGCGACGGGCTGGACGAGATCACCCACACCGGCAGGACCAGGGTCAGCGAGTTGAACGGGGACCAGATCAGGACATACTACCTGGAGCCGGAGGATCTCGGCATTCGCAAGGGGTCGCTGGAGGAGATCGTGGGCGGCGTCGCCGTGGATAACGCCCGGATCACCCGGGAGGTGCTCGCCGGG
>PKYJ01000006.1 GCA_003132605.1 Peptococcaceae bacterium
GGCCCCCGATTTCAGAACGGTTTGCCAGGGATTTACGGGTATGCTATAATGATGGGCGTCAGTCAGCTTTGCCGTTTTATCACAGATGACTACCCGCTCTAAGCTTGAGTGGGGGAAAGCAACCCCCCTGAAGCCAAGACCCAGTTGAAGAAGGTGATAGCGATGAAAGAGGGCATCCATCCCAAGTATGGTCCGGCAGTCATTACCTGCGCCTGCGGCAATAGGATCGAGCTGGGTTCTACCAGGCCCGCCATGAGGACCGAGGTCTGCTCAAGTTGCCATCCGTTCTATACAGGGTCGCGCTCGCGGCTGGTGGAGAAGGGCGGCCGGGTGGAGCGATTCCGCCAGAAATACGGGCGTTAGTAAGAGCAGGCGCCAGGCTTGCTCTTTTTTCGCGCCTTCAAGGGGGTGAGGGACTTGCCGGAAAGGGCGGCAGGCAGTTTCCAGTACGGTGGCCAGGCGGTGATCGAGGGAGTGATGATGCGCGGCCCCAGCTCGGTGGCGGTGGCCGTGCGCGCCGGCGACGAGATTATCGTCGACCGGGAGGAGTATACCTCCTGGGCCGATACCTCTCCCGGGCTGAGATTTTTGAAATGGCCGCTGGTGCGAGGCACGGTGGTGCTGTTCGAATCGATGGTGATGGGCGTCCGCGCCCTGAACCAGTCCGCCTCCCTGGCCATGGGGGAGGAGGAAGGCGAGAGTCTGAGCGGCTGGGACGTCTTCCTGGCGGTAGCATTAGCCTTTGTGGTCGGCATTGCCCTGTTCATCCTGTTCCCCGCCTGGCTCGGGCATATTACCAGGATCTGGGGACTGAATATCTTAGGTCAGAACATCGTCGAGGGGGTCACCAGGCTGGCCATCTTCCTCGGTTACCTGCTGGGCATCAGGTGCTTCAAGGACATCAGGCGGGTGTTCCAATACCACGGGGCCGAGCACAAGGTGATCAACGCCTTCGAGGACGGGGCGGACCTGACGGTGACCGAGGCTGCCAAACGCTCCCGGATGCACCCGAGCTGCGGCACCTCCTTCTTGCTGGTGGTGCTGGTGATCAGCATCATCATCTTCGCCCTGGTAGGGAATGGACCCTGGTGGTACAGGTTCGGCTCCCGGATAGTGCTGCTGCCGGTGATCGCCGGATTGGGCTACGAGGTGATCCGCTATGCCCGCCTGCACCGGCACAGCCTGTGTTCCTTGCTGATCGTCCCCGGCCTCTGGCTCCAGAACCTGACCACCGGCGAGCCGGATGCCGGCATGCTGGAAGTGGCGATTTCAGCCTTTCTCAGCGTCTGTATCCACTAGCAATCTGAGTTCGGAAGCCTAAAGCCGGATGCCGGAACAGAACCTCTGAAGTGGGGATGTGCGTATTATGTTTGAAAAACTGGAAGACCTCGAGGCCCGTTACCGGGACCTGGAGCAGCAGCTCAGCGACCCGGCGGCGCTGTCCGATCTTGATGCATGGCGCAAGACAGCCAAGAATCATGCGGATCTCACCGATCTGGTCAACGCCTTCCGCGACTACAAGCGGGCCGGGGCGGAGATCGAGAACACCAGGGAAATGCTGCATGAGAAGCTTGACAACGATCTGCGTGAAATGGCGGAGGCGGAGCTCGCAGACCTCCAGGAGAAGCAGCATCGGTTGGAGGAGAGCCTGAAGATCATGCTGCTGCCCAAGGATCCCCGGGACGAGAAAAACGTGATCGTGGAGATCCGCGGGGGCACCGGAGGGGAAGAGGCCGCCCTGTTTGCGGGCGACCTGTTCCGGATGTACAGCCGCTACGCTGAGCGCCAAGGCTGGAAGACCGAGGTGCTCAGCGCCCACCCCACCGACATGGGCGGCTTCAAGGAGATCATTTTTCAGGTCAACGGCAAAGCCGTATACAACAAGCTGAAGTATGAGAGCGGCGTGCACAGGGTGCAGCGGATACCGGTCACCGAGTCCGGTGGCCGCATTCATACCTCCGCGGCGACGGTGGCGGTGCTGCCCGAAGCGGAAGAGCTGGATGTGCAGATCGACCCCTCGGAGATCAGGATCGACATCTTCTGCTCCAGCGGGCCGGGGGGGCAGTCGGTGAACACCACCCAGTCGGCGGTGCGCATCACCCATCTGCCCACCGGTATAGTGGTCTCCTGCCAGGACGAGAAGTCCCAGCACAAGAACAAGGACAAGGCGCTGCGGGTGCTCCGGGCGCGCCTCTCAGACCGCGCCCAGCAGGAGCAGCACGGGGAGATCTCCTCCATGCGCCGGTCGATGGTGGGCAGCGGCGACCGCAGCGAGCGGATCAGGACATATAACTTCCCCCAGGGACGGATGACCGACCACCGGATCGGGCTCACCCTGCACCGGTTGCCGTCCATTCTCGAGGGCGACCTGGGTGAGACGGTCGATGCCCTGGGTGCTGCCGAGCGGGCCGAGCAGCTCCGCGGGGATGACGCTCCGGCCAGCGCCCGCGCCCGGTCCGCTGGGCCCGGCACCGCTGCCGCGGGCGCGGGGGATTGAGGATCGATGACCGGTGGTGAATTGCTGCAGCAGGGGACTGCCGTTTTGCGGCAGGCCGGCCTTGACTCGCCCCGCCTGGATGCGGAGGTGCTGCTGGCTCACGCCTGGGGCCGCAGCCGGGAGGATCTGCTGATCCACCCGGAACAGGAGGCAACTGAAGCAGTGGTCCGGCAGTTCCTGGCCATGGTCGGACAGCGGGCGGGGGGCGTACCTGCCGCCTATCTCACCGGCGCCAGGGAGTTCATGTCGCTGCTGATGGCGGTGACTCCGGCGGTGTTGATCCCCCGTCCGGAGACGGAGGTGCTGGTCGAGGAGGTACTCCGCTGGCTGGAGTCCCGGCGGGCGCGCCCGGTCCGCTGGACCCGGCACCGCCGCTTTAGCGGGCGTGGTACTGTTTTTGATCAGCCACTGGTGGCGGACGTGGGCACCGGCTCCGGTTCCATTGCCGTCAGCCTGGCCCACTATTACCCGGCAGTGCAGGTGGTAGCTATCGATATCTCGGAGGCAGCCCTGGAAGTGGCGACGGTCAACGCCGCCCGCCACGGATTGGCCGACCGGATCAATTTCCTGGCCGGCGATCTGCTGGCCCCCCTGCTGGAGGGCGGAGATGCCGGCGCCGGAACGGCAGTGGCGGCCAACCTGCCCTACATCCCCTCCGCAGCCTGGGACCGGTTGCCCCCGGAGGTGCGGCGGGAGCCGCGCCTGGCCCTGGACGGGGGCGGCGACGGCCTCGACCTGTACCGGCGCCTGTTGCCTCAAGCCGCTGCCTGGCTGGCCCCCGGCGGTCTGCTGGCCTGCGAGATCGGCCCCGGGCAGGCGGATGTATTGATCGGATTGCTGCAGCAGGACAGTTGGCAGCAGGCCCGCCTGATCAGGGACTACCGGGGCGAAGAACGGGTGGTGGCGGCGCTGCGCACTGGAGGAGAAGCATGACAGGACAGATGCAGATAATGGCGGCGGCAGCGGTCTCCATCATCGGAGGCACGGCCACCCTGATCGGCGACCCTCCGAACATGATGATCGGAAGCGCCGCCGGTCTCACCTTCATGGACTTCCTGAGACACCTGACACCGGTAGTCGTCGTCATTTTCCTGGTCACTGCGGTTCTTTGCTGAAACGTAATCCATGGGAGATAGTTATGATAACCCGTTATTTGACAGTCAACCCGGAAAATCCTGACCCGGAGGCGATCGCCGAGGCGGCAGCGGTGATCAGGAGCGGCGGGACGGTGGCCTTTCCCACCGAGACAGTTTATGGGCTGGGGGCGAACGGCTTGGACCCGGCGGCAGTAGAGCGGATCTTCATCGCCAAGGGCCGCCCGCGGCGCAACCCGCTGATTCTGCACGTGGCTTCGACTGAGCAGGCGCGCCGGCTGGTAACGGACTGGCCGGTGGTGGCGGACAACCTGGCTGCCAGGTTCTGGCCGGGACCGCTGACCCTGATCCTGCCCCGCGCTGCGATGATACCGGATCTTGTCACTGCCGGGCTGCCAAGTGTAGCACTGCGGATGCCGTCGCATTCAGTGGCTTTGGCCCTGATCAGAAAGTCCGGAGTTCCGATTGCGGCGCCGAGCGCCAACACCTCCGGGTGTCCCAGCCCGACCCTGGCGGAACATGTGCTGTCCGACCTGGATGGGAAAATAGACCTGATCTTGGATGGCGGCCCCACCAATGTTGGCGTGGAATCGACCATCCTCGACCTGACCGGGGAACAGCCGGTGCTGCTGAGACCTGGTGGCGTGACCCGGGAGGACCTGGAGCAGGTGCTGGGAGAGGTACTGGTGCACGATACCGCCATGCCTGGAGCGGTTGCTGTTATTGCAGACAACACGCCTGCCGGACCGGGGATCGCTGTGCCGTGCCCGGCAGCGGGTGTGGGTGCCTCATCCGGCGGTGAAGCAGCCCCCTGCCCGGGGACTCTGTTCCGGCACTATGCCCCCCGGGCGGAGGCGTTGGTGGTGACCGGCGATAGCCGGGAACAGGAGGCCAAGGTCGGGGATTACCTGGCCGCCCATCCGGGCAAAAAGGTGGCGCTCCTGGCTACGGCGGAAAACGCCACGGTTTACCTGCAGATGATGGTCGGCGGTGGCACAACGGGGACAGCCCCGGTCCATGTGGAGGTCCTGGGTTCCCGCAGCCGGCCGGAGGAGATCGCCAGCCGGCTCTTCAGCGCTCTGCGGAGGTGTGATCAGGCCGGGGCACAAGTGATCCTGATGGAGGCGATCCCGTTGTCCGGCATCGGCCTAGCGGTGATGAACCGCCTCTACCGGGCGGCCGCCAATCGCACCATTTAGAGAGGATGATCGGTGGTGCTTCGGATATTGTTCGTGTGCACCGGCAACACCTGCCGCAGCCCCATGGCGGAGGGGCTGTGCCGCAGCTTTCTCGGCCACTTCCGGCTGCAGCAGGATGTCGAGGTGGCCTCCGCCGGGTTGAACGCCATGGCCGGAGGGCCGGCCAGCAGGGAGGCGGTCGCCATCATGAGAGAGAAGGGGATCGACCTGTCCGGCCACGAGACTGCCTGCCTGACTGCCGAAAAGGTGCGGTGGGCCAATCTGATCCTGACCATGGATGAGCACCAGAGGGAGCGCTTGCTGGAAAAGTATCCCGAGGCGGCGGGTAGAGCCTTCGTGTTAAAGGAATACGTAGCAGTACCGGAGGCTGACGCGGCACCGGCAGCCCATGGAACGAGGCGGCCGGGCCGTTACGACATCACGGACCCCTTCGGTCAATCCACAGAGGTCTACCGCCGGTGTGCCATGGAGTTGGCCAGCGCTGTCGCCGACGTCTGCATCGACGCCCATCGCCGGCTGGAGCAGGGAGAAAGCCGGGGCTGACAGGCCTTCGGGACACAAAAATTTCGTTGCTGACGACTAAATTGGAGGTGACGCCGGATGCGCATCGCCATCGGCAGTGATCATGCAGGATTCAAGCTCAAGGGGATCATCAAACAGCGGTTCAACGCTCCTGACAGGGAATTCACCGACTTCGGGTTGAACACACCGCAGCCCGCGGATTACCCGGACATTGCAGCCGCCGTCGGCGAGGCGGTAGCCCGGGGGGATTACGACCAGGGGATCCTGGTCTGCGGGACCGGGATCGGGATGGCGATCGCCGCCAACAAGGTGCCCGGCATTCGGGCCGCTCTGTGCCACGACGTCTTCACCGCCAAGGCCGCCCGGGAACACAACGACGCCAACATCCTGACCCTGGGGGAGCGGGTGCTGCAGCCGGAGGTGGCCTGCGACATCGTCGATGCCTGGCTGCAGGCATGCTTCGCCGGCGGCCGCCACGCCCGGCGATTGGGCAAGATACGCGAGTTAGAAAAGAGATACAGTTGTTGAGCATGGAGGATGGAAGTATGGACTACATCGAGAAGTACGTGCTGCCGGTTGACCCGGAGGTGGCCGCGGCCATCGCCGGAGAGGAGCGGCGCCAGGAGCATGGCCTGGAACTGATCGCTTCGGAGAACGATGCCAGCAGGGCAGTGATGGCCGCCCAGGGTTCGGTGATGACCAACAAGTACGCCGAGGGCTACCCCGGGCACCGTTACTATGGTGGCTGCGCCAATATGGACGTGGTGGAGGACCTGGCGCGCCGGCGGGCGGAGGAGATCTTCGGAGCGGAGCATGTCAACGTGCAGCCCCATTCGGGAACCCAGGCGAACATGGCGGTATATTTGGCCATGCTCAAGCCCGGCGACCGCATTTTGGGCATGAGCCTCAGCCACGGCGGGCACCTGACCCATGGCAGCCGCGTCAGTGCATCCGGCATCTACTACGAGAGCCATTTCTATGGAGTCAACGGTGATGGCATCCTTGACTATGAGGAGATCCGGCGCGGGGCACGGGAGGTGCGGCCCCGGCTGATCATTGCCGGCGCCAGTGCCTACCCCCGGGTCATCGACTTTGCCGCCTTCGGGGAGATCGCCCGGGAGGTGGGGGCCTACCTGATGGTGGACATGGCCCACA
>PKYJ01000144.1 GCA_003132605.1 Peptococcaceae bacterium
CCAACCCGGTCCGGATACGGATCTTGTGTGCCCTGCGGGACGGTGAAAAGAACGTTGGGGAAATCGCGGAGTGGGTGGGAGCCAAGCAATCGAACATCTCCCAGCAGTTGCAGATCCTGATGACCAAGGGGTACGTGGCCAGGCGGCGGGAAGAGCGCAACATCTTCTACCGTGTCTCCAGGACGGAGATATTTCGGGTTATGGGGTACATCCTCGAGTTGGTCTGCCGGGGAGAGTGACAGCGCAAAACTGAGGAAATGGATCCATCCGGATCATGAGGCAAAAATATGAAAACTGAGGAGGAACTGCAAATGACTACCGAGGAACTCAAAAACATCAAGGCGGACAAGGTTGTCGACGCACGCGGGACTTCGTGTCCCGGCCCGATCCTGGAGGCTAAAAAAGGCCTCGTGGATGTGAAGGCGGGACAAATCATGGAGGTTTGGTCCACCGACACCGGTACCAAAAAAGATATTCCGGCCTGGGCGAAAAAAATGGGCATTGAGTACCTAGGTCTGCTTGAGGAAGCCGGAACTTACAAATTATTTGTCAAGAGGATGAAGTAGCATGGCAGGGCAAGCGATAGATGACAAGGGCATTTCCCCCAGGATCCTTGTCTTTTCCACCAACAACATTTCGGATCCCGGCATCGATCTGGCCGGCAGTTCCCACATGCACTATCCACCCACGGTAGTAGTGATCAGTGTGCCTTGCACAAGCGGTATCAAGCCTGAGTGGATTCTCTACGCCGTGGAAAAGGGTTTTGACGGGGTCTTCCTGGCCGCCGACGGTGAAGAATGCGCATATCTTCCGGATTGTACGGCAAGAACATCCCATATCGTTCAGGATGCCCAGGAACTGCTTGGCCAAAAAGGGTTCGAACCCCAGAGGGTAAGGATGTCGGGCATCTGTTCAGTCTGTGCCGCGCCCTTCGTCAACCATATGAAGGAGTTCTCGGAAGCGCTGATAAAACTTGGATCTGCCAGGAACCCCGCGCCCGCAAGCGGGCGGCCCGGTAACGATGTTCCCCAGCACTGAATTCAGTGGGAACAATCGAGGAAAGGGGTAAAACATGGATTACGATACTCTCGTTGTTGGTGCTGGCTTGGGTGGCATGGAATCATCCCTCAAACTCGCCGACATGGGTTACAAGGTTTTACTGGTAGAAAAGAAGCCTAGCGTCGGGGGCACAATGGTCCTACTGAGCAAAGTGTTCCCCACCCTTGACTGCGCCAGTTGCATCTCGACACCCAAAATGGCGGCTACCCAGCATCATCCGAATATTGACGTTATGATCTATTCCGAAGTGGAAGAGATCAAAAGGGACAGTCAGGGCAGGTTCAAGGTCAGTATCAATAAAAAATCGACTTTTGTGAGGCACGACCTCTGTACCGGTTGCCAGCAGTGTGAAATGGCCTGCAATGTTGCCGTGCCCGATCAGTATAACTTCGACATGGTATCCCGACGTTCCGCCCATATCGTCTATCCCCAGGCGGTGCCCAAAAAGGCCGTCATTGAAAGGCAGGGTTCCTCCCCGTGCCTGTTCGCCTGTCCTGCCGGTCTCAAAGCCCACGGTTACGTTGCCCTCACCCGGGCCGGCAAATATGACGAGGCCTTTAACCTGATTCTCGAAGATACGCCTCTTGTCGGCAGTCTGGGGAGAGCCTGCTTTGCGCTGTGCGAAGGTGAATGTACCAGGGGTAGCCTGGAAGGACCGGTTTCGATCAGAAGAATCAAGCGGTGGCTCGCCGACCGTTATTACGGTGGGCACCCCGAGCCGGAACTTAAAGATCCGGAGGAAAGAAACGGGAAGAGAGTGGCTGTCGTCGGTTCCGGGCCGACCGGCCTGACGTGCGCCTTCCACCTGGCCAAGGCCGGGTACAAGGTCAAGATCTTCGAGGCGCAAAGCACCCCGGGCGGCATGCTCACCCTGGGCATACCGGCCTACCGGCTCCCCAAGGATGTCGTGGCGAGGGACATCAAAAACGTCACTGCCCTGGGGGTGGAGATCGAAACAGGGGTGAGGGTGGAAAACCTGGCGGAGCTAAAAAGTCAGGGTTTTGAGGCTGTTTTCGTCGCCGTCGGCCTGCAGGGGCCTGCCAAAATGAGGGTTCCTGGCGAGGACCTGAACGGCGTGCTTTACGGGGTGGACTTTTTGCGGCGCCTCAACCTGGGTGAAACCGTACGCCTGGGGCAAAGGGTGGCCGTCATCGGCGGCGGCAACGCGGCCATCGACACCGCCCGCTCCGCCCTGCGGCTGGGGGCCCGGGAAGTACACGTCTACAGCCTGGAAAAAGAGAACGAATTACTGGCCACCCCGGAAGAAGTGGAAGCCGCCCGGCATGAGGGTGTTCAATTCCACCATGGCCGGGGGGTCCGGCAGATTAAGGGTGACAATGGCTCCGTGTGCAGCCTGGTGACCATAGCCGTAAAATCCATCTTCGATGAAAACGGGCGCTTCAATCCCTCCTATATCGAAGGAACGGAGGAAGAAGCATTCCTGGACAATATCATCGCCTCCATCGGCCAAGGGGCCGAGTTAAATTTTACCGCCGGCCTCAGTGAACTGACCGGTGCCAACAGCCGCCTGGTGGTGGATCCGGAGACCCTGGCCACGCCGGTGCCCGGTGTGTTTGCCGGCGGCGATGTGGTGACCGGCCCTTCAAGTATCGTCAAGGCCGCGGGCCAGGGCAAAAGAGCAGCTTTTTTCATCGACCGCTACCTGAGGGGAGAAGCCCTGGAAGGGGCCGGGTTCGACTACCGGCTGCCGGTGGTGGGCAAGGAAGAGGTCATCGCCCGGCAGCACACCTACACAACTCTTGCCCCTGTACCCGGGAAGGAACTCCTGAAGGAAAAAGCCAGCGATTTTACGGAAGTCGAGCAGCCCCTGACGGAAGAGGAGGCCCTGTACAGCGCCGGCAGGTGCCTGGACTGCGGGGTCTGCTCGCAGTGCCAGCAGTGCATCGCTACCTGTCCGGCCGGCGCCATCGATATGGGTATGCAGGACGAGAAGGTGGAAGCGGAAGTCGGTTCGGTTATTGTTGCCACCGGCTTCAAGCTTTTCCAGGCGGAGGCGAAACCCCAGTATGGATTCGGGAAATTCAAGAATGTAATTACCGGCATGCAGATGGACCGGCTCCTGGCGCCTACCAGACCCTACAATGCCGTCCTGCGGCCTGGTGACGGCAAGGTGCCGGAAAACATCGCCCTCATCCTCTGCACCGGCTCCCGTGATCAGACGGTAGGCAACCAGTTGTGTTCCAGGATCTGCTGCATGTACTCGCTGAAGCATAGTCAGCTCATTATGGGCGCTCTGCCCCTGGCTGACGTGACGGTTTACTACATCGACATCCGGGCCTTCGGCAAGGGCTACGATGAGTTCTACGAGCAGACCAGGGGAATGGGCGCCAACTTCGTCAAGGGCAGGGTGGCCAGGGTGGAAGAAAAGGAAAACGGGAACCTTATCCTCCATTACGAAGACATTGACAACGGCGGTCAGATCGCCCGGGCGGAACACGACATGGTCGTCCTGGCGACCGGCCTCCTACCCAACACGGAATACATGAACCTGTTTACCGGAGAGGAGTTGCAACCGGACGAATTCTTCTACGTCAAGGAGACGGACGAGGATCTTTACCCGGGGAAAACCAGCATAGACGGTGTTTTCGTGGCGGGGACCGCCTCCGGGGCGATGGACATACCCGACTCGATACTGCACGCCGGTGCCGCTGCAGCCCAGGCGGCGGCATATGTTGAGAGGATGAGGATAACAAAATGAATGACAGGCGCATAGGCGTTTACATGTGTTATTGCGGCGGGAACATCTCCGACTACGTGGATGTGGAGAGGGTCAGGGAGACCATCGCCAATGAGCCGGGGGTCGTGGTGGCCAAGACGGCACAGTCCGCATGTTCTGACGCCACCCAGCAGGAGATGATCCAGGATATCCAGGAGCAGAACCTGGACGCCCTGGTGGTGGCTTCCTGCTCCCCGAAACTGCATACGTTTACCTTCCGGGGCGCCGCCAGGAGGGCGGGTCTCAATCCGTACCAGTATACCCAGGTGAATGTCCGGGAGCAGTGTTCCTGGACGCATACGGACGACCGGGAAGGGGCGACCAAAAAGGCGATCAACCTGATCAGGGCGGGGATCGGCAGGACCATGCTGACCGAGCCTCTCGAACCCATCAGGATCGAGACTGTGCCGCAGGTGCTGGTTGTCGGCGGCGGGATCGCCGGCCTGAGAGCAAGCCTGGGTCTGGCCGATATCGGCCTATCCGTCCTGCTGGTCGAGAAATCACCCTCGGTTGGCGGATGGGTCGACCGGTGGGGGACCATGTATTCCCACGGCAAAAACGGTAAGCAACTGATTGCCCAACTGGTTGACGAGGCCAAACAAAGGAAGAATATCATTCTGCTGACGGGCGCGGAGTTGGTGGAGAAGTCCGGAAGCATGGGCAACTTCATGGTAAGGATCAGGGTGAGCGGACAAAAAGAAGATATTACTGCCAATGTCGGCGCCATCATTATCGCCACGGGTTTTGACTCGTATCATCCTGGGGAAGGCGAGTATGGCTACGGTATCGACGGGGTGGTCACCCTGCCGGAATTCAAGGAACTGCTCGACAGGTACGACGGAATCCCGATCCGTGACGGCAAACAGATCATGGACGTCGTCTACATTTACTGTGTCGGTTCCAGACAGGATGAGTCACAGGAAAACCCGAACCTTTACTGCTCCCGTTATTGCTGCAATGCGGCGGTCCACTCCTCGATCCTGGTCGCGGAAAAGAATCCCAGAGCGCACCAGTATCACCTTTACCGGGACATTAGGACGTACGGCAAGTATGAGTTGCTCTATGATCAGTCCCTGGAAACAGGTTCGACCTATCTGCGGTTCGGCGACGACGAGCCACCGGTGGTGGAAAAGTGCTCCGATGGGAAAGTGAAGGTTACGGTCAAGGATTTGCTCACCTTCGGGGAAGAGGTTGAAATCAAGGCCGACGTTGTCGTTCTGGTCACGGGCATGGTCCCGCGCCGGAACGACGAACTGGTTACCCTCTTGAAACTTCCTGTGGGCAGGGACCGGTTCTTCAATGAGATCCACCCGAAGTTGCGTCCCGTGGAAACCATGGTGGACGGGGTGCTGATCTGCGGTGCCTGCCAGGGACCCAAGAACTCCACGGAAACGGTCGCCTCCGCTTTAGCGGCGGCCACCCAAAGCGCCTCCATTCTCAAAAAGGGTTATGTCGAGCTTGATCCCCTGATGGCCTCGGTCAACCCGGAGCTCTGCGACGGGTGTGGCGAATGCGTGGCGGCCTGTCCTTACGCCGCGATTGAAATGGAAGAGGATCAGGGCAAAAAGGTGGCGAGCGTAAACAGGGCCGGCTGCAAGGGATGCGGCGGGTGTGTTCCGGTCTGCCCCAGGGATGCCATTGATCTGAAAGGATACACCGATGCCCAAATTAAGTCGATGATAGACGGCTTGCTAAAGGAGATTGTTTGAGATGAACGGCGAGGCCAGGGATGTTCGGGAAGTTATCAGGGAAGAGATGGCGCAAAGAGGCCGGATCATGAATATCCTCAAGGATGGTCCCCGGACGGTTCCAGAGATCTCCGAGGCTATCGGTCGCCCTTCCCACGAAGTGATGTT
>PKYJ01000116.1 GCA_003132605.1 Peptococcaceae bacterium
GGGGGATAAGAGCGGGTAGCCATCGATGCATGTTGCCCGCCCTTCTTGCTTCTAGTTCGAGTAATTCTACACATTCGCCAATAATCCTGCACCTAGCAATATATCCCACGACAACCACCGTCGATCATTCAAGTCCGAGCGGGATGGCCGCTTGCGGGCGTGCATCCCGCTGCAGCGCCTCCAGGGCCACCCCGAAGAATTCCTCCAGGGAGAGGCCGATCTCCTCGCAGGTCCTGATCTCCTCCCGGTCGGCGCCCCGGGCGAAGGCCTTGTCCTTGAACTTCTTTTTGATGGTCTTCACCTGCACCTCCGCCAGGGTATGGGACGGCATGACGTAGGCGGCGGCGGTGATCAGCCCGGACAGGCCGTCGGCGGCACACAAGGCCTTGTCCATGACGGAGAGGCGGGGGACCGTGTCCTCGTGCCGCCCGTGAGCCCTGACCGCATAGACGATCTCCCGGTCGAGTCCGAGGTCTGCCAGCATCTCCGCTCCCAGGATGCTGTGGCGGTCGGGGTCGTCCTTGGTCTCCTCATAATCGATGTCGTGGAGCAGACCGGCCAGGTACCACCTGTCCGTGTCCTCACCCAAACGCCCGGCCAGGCCCTCCATGATCGCCGCCACGGCCTGCATGTGTCTGATCAGTTCCGGTGAAGGCGCCTTCTCCTGCACCAGCTTCAGTGCTTCCTCGCGTGTCACAATCGTCAGCCTCCCTTAGAAATAAATACAAAGACTCCCGGCCTTCCGGAAGCCTCGAAAATACCTATAATCAATATCCCTACAGTTCATTTACATCCTTTAAAATTTCATTATACAGCTTTAAAGAAATTCTAAAATTATTGCCTATCAACTTATCGAGCAAAGGTTTTACTCCATCATACACCTGCCGGGTCACATATACCTTTTCAAAGAGCTTTCCTAAACAGGTCAAGTTGATCCAAATAAGCCAAACAAATAATCGGAGTAGAATTCGTGATAAGGGAAACTCTCATGTTTAATTCTCCGACTCCTGTATTATCAACTTGATTGCGAGATCATCCGAATTCTCCATATCTTCTGTATACTCGCACCATGGTATATTGATCCTTTTTAATATATCCATAAAATCAGTCAATACAGCATGCGCAGGTTGGTGTTGCTGACGTTGCCCCGGCTTGCTTTAACGGCGACCGCTCATCACACCCTCCTTCCGGCAGTTTATGGCTTGTTTTCCGGTACTACCTCAAGCTCCACAGCACTCAGTGCTTCCCATAAGCGCGCATCCCAGCAGGCCGCTACCACCCGGCTTTTAATTTGTGCCTTCAGGGTTAATGCTGCAGCAAGATGAATGGCATCAAAACCCCTCAGGCGGTGTTTCTCGGCCAGTTCTCCGGCAAGCCAGGCAAGGGAGTCCGATACATCCAGGGTAAGATACCTCGTCCAATCGTACTGCAGGGCCGCCACAACCAGGCGATAATCCTTTTCCTTCAGCAGATCTTCACGGAAACTCCGCGCTAGGGCCGCCCGCGCTTCCGGGTAAGCCACCTTGCTGGTAGCTACCACTGAAGACGCCTCCACCAATTCACGCACAGTATCAGAGCCCTGCTCGTTCACATAGAGCTTCACCAGGGCACTGGTATCCAGGTAACAGATCATCGGCGGTCCTCGGCGACCAGCGCACCGATCGAGGCGGTGCCGGGAACTCCTGGCGGCACGGCCACCCCGCGTGGCTTGCCACCCTGCCAGGAAGCCATTCCCTCCTCCACCATAGTTAAGACTGAAGGTTGGACCCTTTCCTCAACCGGCACCAGCCTGGCAACGGGGGCGTTACGATCGGTGATGACAATTATTTCGCCCTGCTTAACCCGCCTCAGGTATTCACTGAAGCGGTTCTTGACTTCCCTGATACCCGCTTCCATGGAATCACCTCCGATAGCCACATTATAGCACACAGGTGACTACATGGCAAATGCAACCTTAACTTTGTGTCCAAAGGATGCTGGCACTTCCTCTCCTGACTAAAGTCAGAAGTATCCGTGCCATGTTTGTCATGAAAGTTGAACGTGGAGATGTTTTTCTGTTCAACTTCAACCCGGGGCGTGGCTTACCGCCTGAAGTGGGGAATTATGCCTGCAAAATATAAAACCGCCCTCGTAGGAGAGCGGTCTCGGTGCTGCCCGGAATATTGCTTTCAGCCGGGCATTAGCGGACTCCTGTAGGCACGAACATATCGATAATACCTACGATCAGCGCTGCGATCAGGGCGCCCAGCACGGTAATGGTCATGCCCGGGACCAGGAACTGGATCACGTAGAAGATGATCGCAGAGACAATGAACCCTACGGCGCCATGGGCATAGGGCGAGACGCTCTTGCCGAACATCGACTCCAGGGCGTAGCCGATCACCGTGATCAGGACGGCGGCCAACAGGGCATATCCGAAGCCCAGCCTGGAAAAGCCCGGTGTGATGTAGCTCACTACCATGATCACGATCGCTGCCACCACGAACCTGACGATGTGGGCCAGCCAACCCTCGCTCATCAGGCGATTCATGGAGTTGTTGGAGCCCCGGTCGCGGTTGTCGCGGTTGTCTTCATCCATCATGTTTCACCCCCTTGCTGTTGAAGCTACTGCGCCCGGAATTTCCCACACCGGTACCGCGCCCGCCGGGTACCCGCCCTGGCGGGTGGGGCACAGCGCGAGGAAAATACTGGGCAGATACTGCTAATAGTGTAACCAAAAGCAGGGGGCTTCATGCACGAAACGGGCTCAAGAGGGAGAATTATCGTGTGAAAAGGGTAATTGTGGGTTAGTTTCATATAATTTGTAGGGCAGTTTGGGGGAAATTGCTCAATCGGTGAGCGAAGCAACACCAGGAATACCTGGCGCTTCATCATGGAGAC
>PKYJ01000117.1 GCA_003132605.1 Peptococcaceae bacterium
TCTGGCGAAAATACCAGTCCCCGGTATAGCGGGGACTGGTATTTTCGCCAGAGCGAGGATGTGGAGAGAGTCCCCGGCAACCCCTGGTTTCTGACCACCATCTGGCTCGGCGAATGGTACACCGCCAAGGCCCGGAACCGGGAGGAGCTGCACTTCGCCCGCAGTCTCCTGGAGTGGGTGGCGGACTACCGGATGGAGAGCGGCGTCCTCCCCGAGCAGATCCATCCTTACTCCGGGAAGCCTTTATCGGTAGCCCCGCTTACCTGGTCTCACGGAGCCTATGTCCTTGCCGTCAGCAACTACCTGGAAAAATTCCGCTCCCTGCCATCCTGAACTCCTACAAGCGTCCTGGACGCCTGCGACAATGTCTGCCGCTACAATGCGCCTGTTGGATTGGCAGACCCTTGTCCCCCGATGTCCTTTGTGCTAAGATCTGTATGTTAGTTGGGTTGTACTGGCTGTTTAGCGTTGAGAACGGGGGAGAGGGTGTCATGGACATTATCGCCCGTGAGATCAAGATCGAGGGGGTTGTCCAGGGAGTCGGATTCCGCCCCTTTGTTTTTCGTCTGGCCATTGAATTCGGGATCAGGGGCTGGGTGCTGAACTCCTCCGAGGGCGTCACTATCTGGGCCGAGGCTCCGGAAGAGACGACGCTGGCCTTTTATCACGCCGTGATCGGCAAGCCGCCCAAACTGGCAATGATCGTGGACCACCGGATCACCGAGCGGGAGGTCCAGGGATTTGACCATTTCTTCATCAAGCACAGCGAGGCCAGCGACCGCCGGGATGTGATGATCTCGCCGGATGTCGCTGTTTGCGAGGACTGCTACCGGGAGATCCGGGACAAGCAGGACCGGCGCTACAGTTACCCGTTCACCAACTGCACCAACTGTGGACCACGGTTCACCATCATCATGGATGTTCCCTACGACCGCGTCAAGACCACCATGCGGGACTTTCCCATGTGTCCGGTCTGCGCCCACGAGTTTGAAGACCCCATGAACCGGCGCTTCCACGCCGTGCCGAACGCCTGCCCCGACTGCGGGCCGCAGGTGACCCTGCGCGACCTGGATGGTCAGGTCTATCCGGGCCTCGGGCACGAATTCCTGAAGGCGGGCCGGATCCTGGCGGTCAAGGGCCTGGGCGGCTTCCACCTGGTCTGCGACGCCCGCTCCCGGGAGGCGGTGGTGAATCTGCGCCGCCGCAAGATCCGGGAGTTCAAGCCCTTTGCGGTGATGTGCCGTGATTTATCGGTGGTTGAACAATATTGTCATGTATCCCCGGAAGAGGCTACCCTTCTGGAAACTCCTGCCCACCCGATCGTGATCCTCGACCGGAGGAGACAGGACGACCTGCCGCCGGAACTCGCCCCGGGGATTAGCACCCTGGGTGTGATGCTGCCCTATACGCCGCTGCATCACCTGCTTTTCGAGGATGGCCTGGAGATCCTGGTTGCCACCAGCGCCAACATCAGCGACGACCCGCTGATCATCGACAACGACGAGGCCATGGTGAAGTTGAAAGGGATCGCCGACTATTTCCTGCTGCACAACCGCCAGATCTATAACCGCTGCGACGACTCGGTAACGACAGTGATAGATGGGGAGGCCCGGATAACCCGGCGTGCCCGGGGATACGTGCCGCTGCCGGTCGATCTGCCGCGCCCGGAGAGCACCCGCGTGCCGGTGATCCTGGGCTGTGGGGGGGAGTTGAAAGGCGCCTTCTGCCTGACCAGGGGGAAGGGCGCCTTCTTGAGCCAGCACCTGGGTGACCTGAACCACTATGGCAACTACCGGCAGTTCCTGGATACCATATCGCGCTTCGAAACGATGCTGGACGTCAAACCGGAGGTCATTGCCTACGACCTGCATCCGGACTACATGGCCACCCGTTGGGCGAAGTCCCAGGGTGACCGCACCCTGGTCGGGGTACAGCACCACCACGCCCATATGGCCAGTTGCCTGGCGGAAAACCTGGAGCCTGGCCCTGCCCTGGGGGTGATCTGCGACGGCACCGGCTATGGCGCCGACGGGGCGATCTGGGGCTTCGAGTTCTTCGCCGGAACTCCTGTCAGGCTGGAGAGGGTGGCCCACCTGGCCTACATGCCGCTGCCCGGTGAGATCACCATCAAGCACCCCGGGCGGATGTCCCTGACCTATCTCTACGAGCACTTCGGCGACCCCGGTCTGAGGCGCGGCCGCAAGTACCTGCCCACCCTCGGGGACGAGGAGCAGCAGATATTGGTGCGCCAGTTGGAGAACAGATTCAATACCGTACCCACCTCCAGTTGTGGCAGGCTTTTCGATGCCGCCTCCGCCCTGCTGGGGATCTGCACCAGGGTGCAGTACGAGGGGCAGGCGGCGATCGAGATGGAGACCGTGGCCGACCCGGACGTGCAGGACTGCTACGAATACGAGTTCAACTGCCACAGCCGGCCCTACCAGTTGGGGACGCAGGGGATCTTCGAGGGGCTCCTGGGTGACCTGGAGCGGGGCACGCCTACCGGTGTCAGCGCCGGCAGGTTCCACCTGACCGTGGCGGCCATGATCGAAGAGGTGCTCCGGAAGCTGCGGGATGACACCGGTCTTGGTAAGGTGGCCCTGAGCGGGGGCGTGTTCGCGAACAAACTGCTGTTTCGCCTGCTGCTCCGGAAGCTGGCAAAGGCGGGTTTTCAGGTTTTGTACCACCGGAAGGTCCCCACCAATGACGGGGGGGTCTCTCTCGGCCAAGTCTACATCGCGAGCGAGGTGATCAGAGAACATGTGTCTGGCCATACCGTCCAAAATCTTGAGCATTAAAGGCAATACCGCCGAGATCGACGTGGGGGGGAACACTAAAGAGGTCAACATCATCCTGACCCCGGAGGCCAAGGTCGGCGAGTACGTGCTGCTTCATGCGGGATTCGCCATCCAGGTGATCGACGAGCAATCAGCCGAAGAAATATTCGATGCGTGGGAGGAAGCTTATGCAGCCTTACAGAAATAGGGACTATGCCCGTCATCTGCTGGACCGGCTGCAGCAGGAGGCGACCAGGCCGGTCTCGGTCATGGAGGTATGCGGTACCCACACGGTGGCCATCGCCAGGAGCGGTTTGCGGGAATTGCTGCCGAAGAATATCCGCCTGATCTCCGGTCCCGGCTGCCCGGTCTGCGTGACCGACGATCTTGATCTTGACCTGGTCATCGCCCTGGCCAGGGAACCGGAGATCACCATGGCCACCTTCGGGGATATGATGCGTGTCCCGGGAACCAGCAGCAGCCTGCTGGAAGCCAGGAGCCTGGGGGCTGACGTCAGGGTGGTCTATTCTCCCACCGATGCGGTGGCGCTGGCGGTGGCCAACCCGGACCGGCAGGTGGTCTTCCTGGCGGTCGGCTTCGAGACCACCATCCCTACGGTGGCGGTTGCGGTGGAACAGGCGGTGCAGCAGGGGCTGCGCAACTTCTCGATCTTCTCGCTGCACAAGCTGGTGCCGCCAGTGATGGAGGCCCTGCTGACCGACCCGGAGGTCAGGCTCGACGCCTTTATCAACCCCGGTCATGTCTGCACCATCCTGGGAACGGAGCCATTCCGCTTCATTCCCGAGAAATATGGAAAGCCTTGCGTGGTTACCGGGTTTGAGGCGGTGGACATCATGGAGGCCCTGCTGATGATCCTGCAGCAGTACAACCAGGGCCGCCCGTCGGTGGAGATCCAGTACAAGCGGGCGGTACGCCCGGAAGGGAATGCCGTCGCCCGCGGTTATATCGATAAGTACTTTACTCCCGTCACCGCCTGCTGGCGGGGGATCGGGGATGTGCCCGGCAGCGGCCTGGCGCTGCGGGAGGAGTTTGCCCACCTGGACGCCCAGAGGCGCTTCCCGATCACTGTAACCCCCGGCAAGCGGCTCAAGAACTGCTCCTGCGGCCAGGTGCTGAAGGGTCTGAAGCTGCCCTACGAGTGTGCCTTGTTCGGCAAGGCCTGCACACCCATGAAGCCGGTCGGGCCCTGCATGGTCTCCACCGAGGGTTCCTGCGCCGCCTATTACCGCTACGGCACCCAGAGGGTTGGTGGAGCGGTATGAGCAAGGCGGAGCAAGAGCAGGTGATCCTGCTCGGCCATGGCAGTGGTGGAACCCTGACCAATCAGTTGATCCGGACGGTGTTCCAGGATGCGCTGCATAACCCGATCCTGGACGAGATGCTGGATGCCGCCCTGCTGGACCTGGGTCAGGGGCGGGTGGCCTTCACCACCGACTCCTTCGTGGTCGACCCGATCTTCTTCCCCGGCGGCGACATCGGCAAGCTGGCCGTCTGCGGGACGGTCAACGACCTGGCGGTGAGCGGGGCAGTGCCGCTCTACCTGAGCACCGCCTTCATCATCGAGGAGGGCTTTCCCCTTGCCGACCTGCGCCGGATCGTCGCCTCCATGCAGGAGGCTGCCAGTGCCGCCGGGGTACGGGTGGTCACGGGGGACACCAAGGTGGTGGGCCGGGGCAGCGCCGACAAGATCTTCATCAACACCGCCGGGATCGGAGTGGTTCCGCCCGGGCGCAGCCTGTCGCCGCGCCGCATGCAGCCGGAAGACATCGTGCTCGTCAGCGGCACCATGGGAGATCATGGTCTGACCATTCTCGCCCAGCGGGAGGGGCTGTCCTTCAATACTCCGGTTGCCAGCGACTGCACGCCTCTCAACCGGATCGCCTCCGCCATCATGGAAGCCGGCGGGGATGATGTCCGGTGCATGCGCGACCCCACCCGGGGCGGGCTGGCCACCACCCTCAACGAGCTGGCGGCACAGGGCGAGCGGGGCGTTCTGGTGCAGGAGGCGGCAATCCCGCTGCGTCGGGAGGTGGTCGGCGCCTGTGAGATGCTGGGGCTCGATCCGCTGTACCTAGCCAACGAGGGGAAAGTGATCGCCGTGGTGGCGCCCGAGGCTGCCGAACCAGTGCTGGCAGCGATGCGCAGCCTGCCGGAGGGGCAGGGCGCTGTGGCCATCGGTAGGGTCACAGAATCGGACCGGGGGCTGGTGCTGCTGGAGACAGACCTGGGAGCGACCCGTATCCTGAACATGCTGGAGGGCGAACCCCTGCCGCGGATCTGCTAAGTTGTTCAACTGGGTCTTGGCTTCAGTGGGGGGGAAGCAATCCCCCACTGAAGCCTAGAGCCAGTT
>PKYJ01000029.1 GCA_003132605.1 Peptococcaceae bacterium
TTCAGCCGTGGGAGGATGTCAGGAAAGCGCCCCTATATTTCGTAGGGAGTGGTGTCAAAAAGCCCTTGTCGAACATGTAAAGAGGGAAACACAACCTGATGGACGGGTTCGCTTTTGGGCGTTTGTTAATGATCTCGGAAAGTATCTACGGGTTGTAACCCTGGAAGACGGTGAAACAGTGCATAATGCGTTTCCCGATCGTGATTTCGTAAAGGAGGCCGGTAAGTAATGAGGCTTCACTATTACCCGGAGACTGATTCTCTATACATCGATCTGTCTGAGAAAAGTAGCGCTGACTCCAAAGAAATCGCCCCGGGGGTTGTTTTAGACTTTGACGATGAAGGGAAACTGGTTGGCATTGATATCGACCGGGCCAGCCAGGTCAGTAATTTAGCAAGCCTTGAAATAAGAGCGCTCCCTGTCAGCAAGCTCCAAATGCAAGCATAATTTTCGACCTGAGCAAAAGAAGAAATCAATCCAATCTGGAAGAGCAGCCATTAAGGCCCGAAGAGGGCTTTTTTCTTTTTTAGGACAGATTTTCAGGGAGAGAGAGCTTAATGGGGCGACCATCCCCTTTCATAAAATTGGTAATCGAGCAATATCTTATAAGTACAGGGGGAGGAGATCGCCCATGCCTCTGGACACAGCAGTCAATCTGCACTCGGTCTTTGTCTACCTGCCGCCCCCGCTGAGAGAGATCATGGAGCAGTTGCCCCGCTCGCTGGCCGGGAACCTTGAAGAGATCCGGATTCGCCATGGCCGTCCCCTGGCGATAAAAACAGATCAGGGGGATTGCTTTATCGATCAGCGGGGCCAGGCGGTGGACATGCCCAGCGGGGCTTACCATGTCACTGCGGAAGACGTCTGGAAAACGGTACAGTTGATCAGCCAGAGTTCTCTCTACGCCTTTGAAGAGGAGTTCCGCCAGGGTTTTCTGACCATTCCGGGAGGGCACCGGGTTGGCCTGGCGGGGAAGGCCGTGCTGGAGGCCGGCGCCCTGAAAACGTTGCGGGATATCGGCAGCCTCTGTTTCCGGATCGCCCGGGCTGTTCCCGGGGCCGCCCGTCACATCCTGCCATACCTGATCGACCGCCAGGAGGGCCGCCCTTATCACACCCTGATCGTCTCACCGCCCCGGGCCGGGAAGACCACCATCCTCCGGGACCTGGTGCGCCTGCTCAGTTGTGGCGTGCCGGAGTTGCGGCTCCCGGGCTGCTCCCTGGGGCTGGTGGACGAGCGGGGCGAGATCGCCGCCAGCTACGGGGGTATGCCCCAGCATGACCTGGGCCCCCGGGTGGATGTGCTCGACCACTGCCCCAAGGCTGTGGGGATGTTGATGCTGCTCCGCTCGATGTCGCCCCAGGTGATCGCCACCGACGAGATCGGGCGCCGGCAGGATGTGGATGCCGTCTGGGAGATGGTCTACACGGGGGTCAGCGTGCTGGCCACCGTGCATGCCAGCCGCTTCGAAGAGCTGGAACAGCGCCCCTACCTTCGCGACCTGGTAGCCGAACGGGTTTTCCAGCGCTACGTCTTTCTGAGCCGGCGCAAGGGGCCGGGTACCCTCGAGGGCATCTGGGACGGGCAAAAGCTCGAAGTTCGAACTTCGAGAAGGGTGGGATGAGCCATGCTGGCCATGTTCAAGCTGATTGCCTCTCTGCTGATTATCTGCTCGGCGGGCCTGGCCGGCTTGAGGGCGGCCTCCGCCTATTCCCTGCGCTCCCGCCAGTTGCGGACGCTGCAGGAGGCCCTGCAGTTGTTGGACACGGAGATCATGTATGGCGCCACCCCCCTGCCGGCTGCGCTCTCCAAGGTGGCAGCCGCGGCCGGGGATGCCGTGGGGACCGTGTTTCGTGAAGCCGGCGATATGTTGGGCAAGGGCAGCGGCCTTACTGCAGGAGAGGCTTGGAACCTGGCCGTTGACCGGAACATCCGCCGGACGGCCTTTACCCAGGAAGACCGGGCGATCCTGCGCTCATTCGGAGAGGCCCTGGGTTCTTCGGACCGTGCTGAGCAGCATAAGCACATCACTCTCACTACCTATCACCTGCGCCAGGAGGAAGAGAAAGCCGAGCGCGAACGCCAGAAGAACGAACGGATCTGGAAATACGGGGGGTTCCTGGTGGGTATCGGCATTGTCTTATTACTGCTGTAGGACGTAACTACCACCTGACTCAAGAAAGGCTTTAAAAACACATCGCTTTGGCTCGAAGGTGGTTGGGCGCGAACCTCGAGAAAGGGGCTGCCTCATGTTAAATGTGGACCTGATCTTTAAAATTGCCGGGCTCGGCATCCTGATCTCCGTTCTGAACATCATTCTGGAACAGGCGAACAAGAAGGAACAGGCCCAGATGGTGACCTTGGCCGGGGTGGTGGTGGTCCTGATCATGGTGGTGCAGTTAATCAGCCAATTGTTTACCACGGTGCGTTCGGTGTTTCATCTTTTCTGATCAGCTTGTAGAGGGTGCAGAACCTTGGAAATATTGCAGGTCGTTGCCCTGGGTCTGATAGTTGCGGTTTTTGCGGTGCTGTTGCGCCGGGAACGCCCTGAAATGGCCATGATCCTGGCCCTCGGTTTTGGCGTGATCATCTTTTTGATGGTGCTGAACAAGCTGGGGGCGATCATCACCGTGTTCCAGGATGTGACCCGGCGTGCCCAGGTGGACGAGCTCTACCTGACCACTCTGTTGAAAATACTGGGTATTGCCTATATTGCCGAGTTCGGCGCCCAGGTGTGCCGCGACTCCGGTGAGGGTACGGTGGCTAATAAGATCGAGCTGGCGGGAAAAGTCCTGATCATGATCCTGGCTCTGCCGATCTTTGTGGCAATCCTGGAGGCGATCATGCGCTTGCTGCCGTGATGGAGGGGTGAACTGCTTGAAGCAGATGCGATCAATCCTGCCCCTGGGTATCCTGCCTGTATTGGCGGTCTTGCTGTTATTGGCGCTGTTGCTGGCGCTGCCGGCCCCGGCCGGAGCCCTGACGCCGGACATGCGCCTGCCGGACGCGATCGGCGCTCAAACGGCGCCCGCTCAGGCGGCGACCGGTGCTCAAGCTAGCCCCGATGCAGGGGAGCAGCCGGATCCCGGCGCTCTGATCGCCAAGCAGTTTGATCAGTTGAACTTGAATGACCTGAATGGATATGCGAAGCAGGTTGACAGCGATCTTCAGGCGCAGTTGTCCGACTTCAGCCTGGTGAAGACCCTGGAATCCATCCGCAGCGGCCAACTGAAGCTCGACCCGAAAAGTTTGCTCCAAGCGCTGGCCAAGATCTTTTTTCAAGAGGTCCTGACCCATGTCGCCCTGCTGGGCAAGCTGCTGGTGCTGGGAACGGTGCTGGCCCTGCTGGAGCACTTGGCCGGCGCCTTTGAAGAGAATACCGTCGCCAGGCTGGCGCATGGCGTGGGGCTGTTGACACTGCTGACCGTGGCCCTGAGTTCCTTTACCCTGGCCATGAATACCGGAAGGGACGCTATCCTCGGCATGGTCGGGCTGATGCAGTCGCTGCTGCCGGTGATCCTCACCCTGACGGCCGCCATGGGCGGTCTTACTACCGTTTCCCTGATGCAGCCGGTGATCATCATGTCGATGAATTTGTTGGGAACTCTGATCAGCAACGTGGTCTTCCCCCTGATCTTCTGCGCCGCCGTGCTAGGCATTGTCAACCAACTTTCCGAGCGTCTGCAATTATCGCGGTTGGCCAACCTTTTCAGGGATGGCAGCGGTATCCTGCTCAGCCTGTTTATCACGGTTTTCCTGGGGATTCTGACGGTTCAGGGCGCCGCCGGGGCGATCAGCGACGGGGTCGGCATCCGCACCGCCAAGCTTGCCACTGCCGTCTTCATTCCGGTGGTCGGCAAGATCCTGACCGACGCCGTGGACGTGGTAGTGGGCTGCTCTATGTATATGAAAAGCGCCATCAGCATCGTTGGGGCGGTCACCCTGATTTTTCTCTGCGCCCTCCCGGTAATGAAGGTCCTGTCGGCGGTAATTGTCTACAGGGTGGCTGCAGCCCTGATGCAGCCGCTGGGCGCCCAGCAGCTCGGCGATGCCCTGCAACTGCTCGGCAATTACCTGTTCATTGTATTCGCCGCAGTATTGGCGGTGGCGATCATGTTCCTGGTGGTGATCACCATCGTGGTGGGGCTGGGCAATGTCGCCGCCGTGCTGCAGTGAGAAGCGGCCTGTGCGCCGCATTCTTTTCTCCGCATCCAGGCCTTCGGCCTGGCCTGAAAGAATGCGGAGTACAAGGCCGGGCGTAAGCCCGGATGCGGAGGAGGTGAGAGGTGTGATGGAGGTGGCTTGACATGGAAATCATTTGCCAGCTTGTCCGAAACCTGGCTTTTATGGCGATACTGGCGGCCTTTCTGGAGATGCTGCTGCCGCTGCGGGGAACGCGCCGCTTCGTCCAGGTGATCATCGGGCTTTTTATCATGCTGGCGGTACTGGGGCCGATCGTCACGCTGTTAAGGCAGCAGCCGCCCCTGCACTTTACCATGCCCGTCAGCAGCGGAAGCGGTGGGGTTGATTTGAACAAGATCCTGGAACAGGGACAGTCAATGCAGGCGGTGACCTCTGCCCAGGAGCAGGATGCTTACGTCCAAGGCCTGGAGGACCAGATCGAGGTCATGTGCAGGCTCGTCCCGGGCGTAACAGCGGCTAAGGCCACAGTGTCACTGAGCCCCGACGCCTCCCTGAAATCGCTGGGTACGGTGCAGAAAGTGGTGGTAGAACTGCAATCCGGCTCTCAGCAGGTGGTCAGTCCGGTAAAGCCCGTCCAGATCGGGAGCGCTCCGAACGCGGTGTCAAGCTCCCTCGCCTCTCAGCAGGAGATCGTCAACCAGGTGCAGGAGACTGTGGCCAGCCTGTTTGGATTGCAAACGGAACAGGTCAGCGTCAATTTTAAAGAAGTGGGAAGTGGGAGGTAGGTGGGCAGCATGCCGGGCAATATGACAGAGGTGTGGAGCGATCTGATGAAGCGGTACCCTTTTCTGCGGGGGCCACGGATGTGGCAGTTGCTGTTGGTATTTGGGATCGGATTGCTGCTGCTGGTTTTTTCAGGCTCCTGGTTCGCGCCGCGCAGCAGTCCGCCGGCCAGTGAGCCTGCGCCCGGCGTCAAAGCTCAGCCTGCTGCCGGTGATGACCTGACACCGGTGGAAGAGGAGCTCGAGAGCCGGCTGGCGGCGATCCTGGGGGCGGTGGACGGAGCCGGAAGTGTCCAGGTGACGGTCACCCTCAAATCCGGGGCGGAGAACGTTTATGCCCAGAATGTCAACAAACAGGACCAGACGATCCAGGAGAAGGACCAGAGCGGCGGGAACAGGACCACGAACGAGGTGAATGAGCAGGACGACCTGGTGCTGTTGCAGTCGGGGAACGGCGGTAGCAGTACTCCGGTCGTCGTCAAGGAACTGCATCCGGAGATTGCCGGAGTGTTGGTGCTCGCTGAAGGAGCCAACAATCCGGGCCTGAAAGAGAAGCTCATCCAAGCGGTGGAAACGGTGCTCAACATTCCCTCATACCGGGTGATGGTATTACCGAAAGGAAGGTGATGGACATGAGAGTGTTGTATGTCAACAAGAAATCGGCGCTGTTCGGTCTTCTGCTGGCCATCTTCATCCTGGTCAGCGGTTATTCCCTGCTTGCCAACCGCGTCCAGCCCCCCAGGCCCCCGGCCCCGGTTGCGCCGGCAAGCGACAAAGCGGTCAAGACCCAGCAGCGGACAGATCTCTTGCCGGTCATGCCCGACCTGACCAGTGAGGAATTTTTTGTGGAGTGCCGCCTGGACCGGGACCGGGTGCGCAGCGAGCAGGTAGAGACCCTCAAGGAGATTGCCGCCCAGCCCGATTCCAGCAGCGAGGTCCGGGACAGCGCCCAGAAAGATCTGATGCAGTTGACCGAGAACATATCCAAGGAAACGGAGCTGGAAAAGCTGGTGATGGCCAGGGGTTACAATGATGCCGCGGTCATGATCCTGCCTCGCCTGGCTACTGTTGTCGTCCAGATACGATCGCTGCCCCCGTCCGAGGTGGACCAGATCAGGGCGCTGGTTGCCAAAACCACGGGCCTCGATGCCGGGAGTGTATTCGTCATCCCCAAGGTTTGAGAGTTCTGGCCGCACGCCCTCTTCTCGATGTTCGATGTTCGATATTCGGAGTTGGATGATGGGTCAAACCAGCGAAAATGTGTTTGCCATTAAGCTTCCTTTCTGGTATAATACTCCAGTGGAGATGATCTGTGGGAACCAGGGGCGATCAGTTGGACGTCGAAGGATGCGGATACTGTATACTTGGATACCGCCCGTTGCAAAATCACATGTTGTAAGATACAATTTACCAGATGACTACCCGCTCTAATGCCCCCGCTTCTTTCGAAGCAGTGGGATAAGAGCGGCTACGTCACTAGATTAACTATTTCTAAGCTTCAGTGGGGGTTTGCTTTCCCCCACTGAAGCCAAGAGCTAGTTGAACAATAACTTTAAGCGAGGAATGACACGGTTTCTTTGCGATGAGGCGAGGGGGACCGGCAGTGAGGCCAAGAATCACCGACACGACTCTGCGCGATGCCCACCAGAGCCTGTGGGCGACTCGCATGCGCACCGAAGACATGGTTCCGATCCTGGAGGAACTTGACAGGGTCGGTTACTGGTCGCTGGAGATGTGGGGCGGGGCTACTTTTGACGTCTGTATCCGCTACCTGAACGAGGATCCCTGGGAACGGATCAGGGTGATCAAGGCTCACGTCAGGAACACACCCCTGCAGATGCTGCTTCGCGGCCAGAACGTGGTTGGCTATGCGAACTACGCCGACGACATCGTCTATGCCTTTGTAGATCGGGCGGCCGAGTGCGGCATCGACGTCTTCCGGATCTTTGACGCCCTGAACGACGTGCGCAACATGGAAGTGCCGCTGAAGGCGGTCAAGAATACCGGAGCGCATGCCCAGGCCAGCGTCGTCTACACCCTGAGCCCGGTTCATACCTTCGAGCTTTACCTGGAGACGGCCTTGCGTCTCCAGGACATGGGGGCCGATTCCATCTGCATCAAGGACATGGCCGGGATGATCTCTCCCTATGCAGCGTATGACCTGGTGTCGCTCTTCAAGGAGAGGCTGCAGGTGCCTGTTCACCTGCATACCCACTATATAGGCGGTATGGCCATCGGCGCCTGCCTGAAGGCGGTGGAGGCAGGAGTGGATATCTTCGACGCCTGTTCCGGCCCCCTGGCCTTCGGTTCGTCCCAGCCCCCGGTAGAGACCCTGGTGCGGGCGCTGCAGGGAACGGAACACGAAACCGGCCTCGACCTGCACCACCTGTTCGAGATCGCCAACTACTGGGATGATCTCCGGCGGCGGCGCGGTTATGAACGCGGCGTCACCCGCCTCAATGCCATGCAGGTGTTCGACCACCAGGTGCCGGGAGGCATGATTACCAACCTGGTGAGCCAGTTGGAGGAGCAGAAGGCCCTATACCGTATGGACGAGGTACTCAAGGAGATCGCTCTTGTCCGTGCCGAGCTTGGCTATCCGCCGTTGGTCACGCCGACCAGCCAGGTCGTGGGCGGACAAGCCGTGTCCAATGTGCTGCTGGGCGAGCGCTACAAGATGGTGCCCAATGAAGTTAAACAATACGTCCGGGGCTTTTACGGCAAGCCTCCAGCTCCGATTGACAAGAAGGTCCAGCGCCTGATCATCGGGGACGAGGAACCGATCACCTGTCGCCCGGCCGATCTGATAGAGAACAGGTTCGGACGCATGAAGGAAGAGATCGAGGACCTGGCAGAGTCCGAGGATGATTACATTACCTACGCCCTTTTCCCGGCTGTAGCCAGGAAGTTTTTCGAGTACCGGAAAAAGGTGCGGGATGATGAAGACGCGCCTGCAAGCGGGCTCCCGCCGGGCGCAGCGACGGGTGTGGGGCCGGATGCGGAGAAAAAAGTGGCGCCCAGGCCTGTGGGGCCAGTAAAAAGACCGGTGGGGCCGGTACCGGCGTTAAGATCCCCTGCTTATGGGGCATCCAGGGAGGACGAAGACATGAACATCGAAGACGTGAAGGAGTTCATCAGGCTGGTCAGCCAGAGCGAAGTCAATGAGCTGCACATAGAGACAGCCGAGATGAAGGTCAAGATCAAGAAAGGAGCCGCCGGGGAGGACTCACCGTTCAAGGGCGCGAATGGGTCAAACCCCGGGCTGGCCGTGGGAGAAGCGGATCAAGCCGGTCTCCCTGCTGCCGGAGAGCCGCGGACTGCGGTGGGCGAGAGCAGGGCCAACCTGATAGAGGTGGTGGCCCCGATGGTGGGCACCTTCTACCGGTCACCGGCCCCCGATGCCCCGTCCTTTGTGGAGGCCGGAAGCAGGGTCAAAGAGGGCCAAACCCTGTGTATCATTGAAGCCATGAAATTGATGAACGAGATCGAGGCGGAATGCCCGGGCGAGATCGTGGAGATCCTGGTCGAAAACGCCCAGCCGATAGAGTATGGGCAGGTTCTCTTCCTGATTGAACCGGAGGCCTAGGTCAGATGGAATTGAGCGGAACTTTCGCCGCATGTCCAGACGGCATGTGGTCTAGGTTCACTTTGGTGGTTAGTGGTTGGTGGTTGGCCGGAAATTGGGTTTTGAGCGGTTTGCCCAACGGCCAACGACTAATGGCCAACGACTAATAGGAGGTCGAGTGGTGTTCAAGAAGATCCTCGTAGCCAACCGGGGCGAGATCGCCGTCCGGATCATCCGCACCTGCCAGGAGTTGAACATCAAAACGGTTGCCGTCTATTCGGAGGCGGACCGGGATGCCCTCCATGTGCGGATGGCGGATGAAGCGGTGTGCATCGGGGCGCCGCAGCCATCCCGCAGCTACCTGAACATTCCCAACATCATCAGCGCTGCGATCACCAGGGGGGCCGAGGCGATCCACCCTGGCTACGGCTTTCTGTCCGAGAACCCCTACTTTGCCGAAATCTGCGAGACTTCCGGGATCAAGTTCATCGGACCGCCTGCCTCTGCCATCGAGGCGATGGGGGCCAAGGCCCGTGCCCGGGAGATAATGGCTGCGGTCGGGGTGCCCGTGGTGCCGGGATCTCCGGGGCTGGTCACCAAAGATGACGACATCGCCCAGATTGCGGAGAGCATCGGCTATCCGGTGATTGTCAAGGCTACCGCCGGTGGCGGCGGCAGAGGGATGCGGGTTGCCAACAATCTGGATGAACTGGAGAAGTCGGTAATTGCCGCCGGCACCGAGGCGGAGGCAGCTTTCGGTGATGGCGGCGTCTACCTGGAGAAATACCTGGAAGAGCCGCGGCACGTGGAGATCCAGGTACTGGCGGATCAGCACGGTCAGGCAGTCTACTTGGGGGAAAGGGACTGCTCCATTCAGCGCCGGCACCAGAAGCTGGTGGAGGAGACCCCCTGCCCCTCGCTCACAGAGGACCTGCGGCGGCAGATGGGCCAGGCGGCAGTCCGGGCGGCACTGTCGGTTAGCTACAGCGGGGCCGGGACGGTGGAGTTTTTGTTGGACAAGTCCGGGAGCTATTATTTTATCGAAATGAATACCAGGATCCAGGTAGAGCACCCGGTCACCGAATGGGTGACCGGAATCGACCTGGTGGCTGCCATGATCGACATCGCCGCCGGGGCGCCGCTGCCTTACCGCCAGGAGGAGATTAGCCCGCGGGGGGCGGCGATCGAGTGCCGCATCAACGCTGAGAACCCGGACCACGACTGGCGGCCCTGCCCGGGCCGGGTGACCGATTACCTGCCCCCGGGCGGTTTCGGGGTGCGGGTTGACAGCGGCATCTACATCGGTTACGAAATCCCCCACTATTACGACTCGCTGATCGCCAAGCTGATCACCTGGGGGAGCAACCGCCAGGAGGCGATCAGGCGCATGCAGAGAGCCCTGGGTGAGTTCCGGATCGCCGGCGTGGTCACCACCATTCCCTTTTTGCAGCGCATCATGGATAACGCCTGGTTCCAGCGCGGCGAGACCTATACCAACTTTATCCAGCGCAGGTTGGAAGGCCTTTGATCTTCCTTGCAATTCCATTTTTGTCTGGTATAATGNNGTCATACTTCCAACATCGAGAGGGCATAATTTGTATGCTGACGAAAACCGGAGGTGGTGCAGGATGGTTGATGGCAATATCGTGGAGGAGACAAGCCAGACCTCGCTGGGTACGATCCGTATTGCTAACGAGGTGGTAGCGATCATTGCCGGCCTGGCAGCTACAGAAATTGATGGAGTTGCCGGCATGAGCGGGGGTATTGCCGGGGGCATCGCCGAGATGCTTGGCAGGCGCAACCTGGCTCGTGGTGTGAAGGTTGAGGTTGGCGAGCGCGAGGCGGCGATAGACCTGTTCCTCATCGTGGATTTTGGCGTGCGCATTCCGGATGTGGCCCTGCGGGTCCAGGAGAACGTCAAACAGGCGATAGAGAGCATGACCGGTCTGGCGGTGATCGAGGTCAACGTTCACGTCCAGGGCGTTTCCTTTGCCGAAGGGCAGGATGAACAGCAGCAGCGCGTTAAATAGCCTTTAGCATTGAAAGGAGATGCTCGGCTTATGCAGTTGGGACACCGCTTGTTGTCAGCAGTATGTGCCATAATAGCCATAGTTTTTGCCGGTATCGTGCTTGCGCTTGCCCTGGGCTGGGTTCTTCCCCAGGAATATCTGCAGTTGTTCCTGGCTATTCCAGATAACCGCTGGATTATGGGCGCCGTCAGCGTGCTGGTAATTTTGCTGGCCCTGTGCCTGATCGTGGCTGCCAGCAGGGGCACTCACCGTTCCCGGGAGTTGATGATCCAGGATACCAGTTACGGTCGGGTGGACATCACGGCGCTGGCTCTGGAGGATCTGATCCACCGGGCGTCCCATCAGGTCCGGGAAGTCCGGGAGATCAGGACGCTGTTGCACTATGAAAATGGCGGCGTTGCGGTTGACCTGCGCCTGAAAGTCAGTCCGGATGCCAACCTCCCGGTGATTTCCCAGGAGGTCCAAGAGGTGGTTCAGAATTACCTGGAAGAGAAAGCGGGCATCCATGTGCGGCAGGTGCAGGTGC
Organism: Peptococcaceae bacterium; assembly: GCA_003132605.1. Classification (GTDB taxonomy): domain Bacteria; phylum Bacillota; class DSM-12270; order Thermacetogeniales; family Thermacetogeniaceae; genus Palsa-1188. The sequence goes on from PKYJ01000029.1 coordinate 11,047, forward strand.
TGATTGAAGGCGTCTCTTTTGAGTCCCGCGCCCGGGTCGAGTAGCGGCCTGTTGACGTCAGAAGGAAGGAGATTTACATGCGGGATGGCCGATCCGTATTAGAGATTTTGTTGGATCTGATTGACAGGCGTAGGGGTGCAGTGGTTGGCATTGTCGCCGGCATCCTGGTCGCCCTACTGTTCTTCATCTTCGGCTTCTGGAAGATGGTAGGCATCGCCATCTGCATCCTGATCGGATATTTTATCGGCAAGCAATTCGATAACGGGGGCAGTCTGGATGCTCTGCGGGGGCGTCTGTTTGGCAAACGATGAGACGGGAAGCCCGGCAGCCTTTTCCGGCACTGAAGTATCTTTTGCGGCCTTCTTGGTAATTTTACGAAGATCTGCCGGGAAAGCCCACCAGCTTTAGCGGTGGGATGAAAGGCTGTTTTGCATAGCAGGGGTAAAATCCGCATGTGATGCAGCCAAAACTAGAAATTAAGAAAAAAGGGTGGGGGCATCCAACCCTTGGGGAGAAGGAGTAAGACCAGCTTGCTGGCATCCTTCGATGAACCAGAATCTCACTACTTTAGTCGTGGGAGTATGTCAAATACTTGTCTAATGGTGTCTGCAAGGTACGCCTTGCGTTAGTGCCGGACATTCATGCCGGGGGGAGTGTTCCGTTTGAGTAGGCGGCGGGCGCGTGAGATGGCCCTGCAGGTTTTGTTCCAGGTGGACGTGGGCAAGGCTAAACCGGAGAGCGCCCTGGTCTATACGTTGAATGAATGCAGGGCGACCGGTGTCACGGCGGATTTCACCCGCACCCTGGTAGCTGGAACACTGGAACATCAGCAGCAGATCGACGATTATCTGACCCACTATGCCACCGATTGGGATCTGCCCCGGATGGCTAATGTGGACCGCAACATTCTGAGGCTGAGCCTGTTTGAAATGCTTTATTATCCAGCCACCCCGGTCAACGTAGCCATAGATGAAGCTCTCGAACTGGCCAAAATTTTCAGCCACAAAGACACCCCGCGTTTCATCAATGGCATTTTAGGCCACATTGCCAGAGAAGTTATTACTGAACCTGGTTGATATGACAAGGAGCGGGTACCCGGGCGCCGCCTCTTGCCGCTTAAAAAGCCGGGTTCTTTCTATTTATTGGCAAACAGAAACTTTTTGGCATCAGGCAGGAATTTGGTTGATTCACAGAGAATTACCCCTAAAAACCCTTCAGGTTGGCCCTATTTGAGCTTCGAGGTCAGGGGTTCGAGATTCGATTGAAGCAGGAGATGGCTGAAGTCATCTGGTAAAAATCGAACATCGAACTTCCAACATTGATAGACGTGGGGCGAGAGGTTTTTCTGCGCAGCCGCCTGCCCTGGCCTGCGAGCAGGCCAGGCGGTCGAAGCGGTAGGTGTTTCGAAGAAAATGAAAGGGGGTCATACCTGGATATTCGATCCGCAACAGTTTCGCCCCCGCCGGAGGGAGAGATTCAAACGAAGTGAAGCGGAGTTTGAATTAGCCATGTGCCTGTTTGCGAAGCAAACATATGGCACGGCTCACAATTCATATAACTTCGCAAATCAGAAGGAGATCGAACTCTCACTGATTTACCAATCTGAACCCGCCACTTATAGAGGTGGGGGACATTAAAGTGAAGTTATAGAAAATAATTTTAGGGAGGTAAAGTAATGGCCGCTCAACTGTTGTTAGGAAAACCGCTTGCGGAGAAGATCAAGGGTGAGGTTTCTCAGGAAGTCGTTTCGTTAAAGGCCACGGGGGTATCGCCGAGCCTGGTCGCCATTCAAGTGGGGCAGAACGATGCATCCCGCGTTTACACCAACGCCCAGCGCAAGGTTGCCGAGGCTGTCGGCATCAAGTATGAACTCCAGGAACTGCCTGCGGACTCGACCCAGGACCAACTCCTGAAGCACATCGTCGGCCTGAACAACGACCCGAAAGTCACTGGCATCATCCTGCAGATGCCGCTCCCGGCCCAGATCGACGCCAAGGTCTGCCAGTGGAGCATTGCCTACGAGAAGGACGTCGAGGGCATGACCCCCCACAACATGGGCCTGGTCACCTATGGCAAGCCGCGGTTGGTCCCCTGCACCGCCAAGGGCGCCTTTGAACTGGTGAAGTCCACCGGGGTGGATGTCTACGGCAAGGAGATCGTGGTTATCGGCCACAGCGACATCGTGGGCAAGCCGGCGGCGCTGCTGTTCCTCAATGAGTTCGGCACTGTGACCGTCGGCCACATCGCCACCGGCCAGCGAGGCCTGACCGAGTCCCACGTCAGAAGGGCGGAGATCCTGATCGTGGCTGTCGGAGTGCCTCACCTGGTCAAGGGCGACTGGGTCAAAGAGGGCGCCATCGTGATCGATGTCGGGATCAACGCCACCAAGGACGGCAAGATCGTCGGCGACGTGGAGACCGAGATCGCTGCCGAAAAGGCGGCCTATATCACCCCGGTTCCGGGCGGCGCCGGCACTGCCACCACCGCTATTTTAATGCAGAACACCGTGGAAGCGGCCAAGTGGCAGCTTGAGAAGAAAGGCTAAAAGATTAGGACGGCTGATCGGGGAACTGGATGCTGCAAAGGATCCAGTTCCCCTTTCCTTATTAAGATCGATTAAGCAATTAATTTTAGGGAGGTTGCATACGTGGCAGCAGTGCGTATTGTCGGAAAAGAGATCGCCGAGGAGATCCGGCAGCAGTTGGTCCAGGAGACGGAGGGCCTCAAAAAGAAGGGGATCACTCCGAAAATGGCCCTGATCCTAGTCGGGGACGCCCAGGACTCGGCCCTGTACGTCCGGACCAAGGCCAAGGCAGCCGAGAGCGTGGGCGCCCTGGGGGAGACCCACCACCTGCCCGAGGATGCCACTCTCGAGCAGTTGATGGCCCTGGTGGATAAGCTGAACCGGGATGACAGTGTGCACGGGATCCTGGTCCAGTGCCCTCTGCCGCACCACCTGCACCAGTATGAAAAAAAGGTAATGGGCGCCATCCTGCCGGAGAAGGACATCGATGCCTTCCATCCGGTCAACCTCGGAAACTTGCTGATCGGTGACAAATGCTACTGGGGAGTCACCGCTTATGCTTGCATCAAGATCCTGGAAAAGCAGGGGATCGATTTCAAGGGCAAGCACGCCGTGGTCGTCGGCTTCTCGATCGAGATCGGCAAGCCGGTCACCGTGATGCTCTTCGAAAAGGGCTGCACCGTGACCCTGGTCAGCCCGGATGTGGATTTTGCCCCCTACACCAGGCAGGCCGACATCGTGGTCACCGAGGTCGCCAGGCCGCGGGCGGTCACCGGCGACATGCTGAAGCCGGGTGCCATCGTCATCGACACCGGCTCCAACTGGGTCGACGGCAAGTCCGTCGGGGACGTGGACTACGACAGCGCTGCCGAGGTGGCGGGAGCGATCACCCCGGTGCCTGGTGGTTTGGGTCCCGTTCGGATCATCATGCTCATCTACAATTTGCTGATTGCCGCCAAAGACCAGGCCGGAGCGTAGAAAAGAATGCTGCGCCGGGTCTACAGCGTGGGGGAGGTAACAGGATACCTGCGGGATCTTCTGGAGGCAGACGCCCTGCTGGGCAACATCTGGGTGCGGGGCGAGATCTCCAACTGCAAGCATCACACCTCCGGCCATCTCTACTTTACTTTGAAAGATGCCGCGAGCTGTATGCGCTGTGTCATGTTCCGCTCCCGCTGCAGCCAGTTGAACTTCCTGCCATCCAACGGGATGAGCGTGATCGTGCGGGGCCATATCAGCATCTATGAGCGGGACGGCCAGTGCCAGTTGTACGCCGAGGAACTGGCGCCGGACGGCATGGGCGCCCTGTATGCCGCCTACTGCCGTCTCAAGGAGCAGTTGCAGGCGGATGGGCTGTTCGCACCGGAGCATAAAAAGCCGCTGCCCCGTTTTCCCCGCAAAGTCGGTGTGGTCACCTCACAGAACGGAGCGGCGTGGCATGACCTGGTAACGGTGATGCGGCGCCGCTGGCCCGGTATCTCCATCGTGCTGGCGCCAGCCGCGGTTCAGGGCGAACAGGCGCCCCGGGAGATCTGCGCCGCTCTGGAGGTGCTTGACCGGCGGCAGGATGTCGATCTGATCATTGTCGGCAGGGGCGGGGGCTCCCTGGAGGAGTTGTGGGCCTTCAACACGGTGGAGGTGGCGCGCACGATCTTCAAACTGCGCCATCCGGTAGTGAGCGCCGTTGGCCACGAGACCGATTACTCCATTGCCGACCTAGTCGCCGACGTCCGGGCGGCCACCCCTTCGGCTGCCGCAGAGCTGGCGGTGCCCTCGCACCTGGAACTGGAAAACAGGCTGCGCCGGCTTCATGACCACCTGGTCATGGCTGCCGTTCAGGGTACACTCAGGCAAAAACAGCGGCAGTTGCAGGAGATCGGCGAACGGGAACTGGAGCGCTATCCCCGGCAGCTTTGCTCCCGGTACAAACAGGAGTTGAAGCTGCTGCGCGTGCAACTGCTGCACGGGATGCAGTCCGGGCGCGACCAGGCGAGAAACAGGAGGCAGGTGCTGGCTGAGAAGCTGGACAGCCTGAACCCGCTGGCAATTTTAAAAAGAGGCTACAGTGTTTGCTGCCATCCGGACAGCGGCAGGATCGTTCAGAGCAGCAACGATGTCCGGGATGGCGACCTCCTGAAAGTGATCCTCGGTGAAGGGAGCCTGAACTGCAAGGTGACTGAGCGGGTGCCCGCCAAGGCGGGCGCGGAAGTGGAGGGAACGCTGTGAAGCAAGGAAGCGGGCAGCCGGAAGAACCGGTAGTGACCTTTGAAGACGCCCTCGCCCGTCTGGAAGCAGTGGTCGCCGGCCTGGAACAGGGGGAAATGACCCTGGCGGAGTCGCTGGAGGCATTCCGGGAGGGAATCAAGAACCTGAGCATCTGCGTCGGGCGTCTGGATGCCTTCGAGGAACAGGTAGAGGTGCTGCTGTCGGAGTATTACGCCTCTGCTCCCTCCTGGCTGGGCGGCGCCGACCCCGGTGGTAGACCGAGATGAACTGGGAACAGGAACTGAGCGCCAAGGCTGAAGTGATCAATCAAGCCCTGGACCGCTATCTGCCTGACGCCGACAGCCAACCCGCCCTCATCCACCGGGCCATGCGCTACAGTATTTTTGCCGGTGGCAAGCGGTTGCGCGGGGCGCTCGCCCTGGCTGCGGCCGAGGTGCTGGGGCAGTCCCCGGAGCCTTTGCTGCCTGCTGCAGCGGCCCTGGAGATGATTCATACCTATTCTCTTATCCACGATGACCTCCCGGCGATGGACGACGACGACCTGCGCCGCGGCAAGCCGACCTGCCACAAGGTGTTTGGCGAGGCGATCGCCATCCTGGCGGGTGATGCCCTGCTGACGCTGGCATTTGGGACGCTGGGCCGGCTGCAGCCCGCAGGTTTTGCGGCTGAGCCGGTCATGAGGGTGGTGGCGGAGGTAGCGGCAGCGGCCGGCACCGACGGGCTGATCGGCGGGCAGGTGGTCGATCTGGAGTCAGAGGGTCAGGCAATCGATCCGGATCAGTTGGCCTACATCCATCTCCACAAAACTGCCTCTCTGTTTCGTGCCGCCCTGAGGACCGGTGGCATCCTGGCAGGAGCAGGCGCCCGGGACCTGCAGGCTCTGACCGGCTATGGCACGAGTTTCGGCCTGGCCTTTCAGATCACTGACGACATCCTGGACATCACCGGGGACGAGACCCTGCTGGGGAAACCGCTTCAGAGCGACCTGGCCAACCAGAAAGCTACCTACCCGTCCATGTACGGCCTGGAACAGTCGCGCCGGCTTGCCGAAGCGCAAGTGAACAAGGCCCTGCATAGCGTTGCCTGCCTGGGAGACGCGGCGGCATTTCTGATTGGGGCCGCCCGGTACCTGTTAAACCGTCAATCCTGATAGAAACGCCCATTTGTTTGTATTTGGCCGGTATGCTATAATGTAATCAGTAGTTCGGCACCACTGGAGTTTGGCTGCTTCCATTGCAGACCCTTGGACTAAGGGGGGTCATTACACGTTTTTGAAGACGAACGGTACAGCGAACGCCTTGCATTGGTGCCGGTTAAAATGGATTTAGCAGTCATCTTACATTAATGCCGGAGTTCAATCCGGCAGCGTCGTCCCCTATCCGGGGGGCGTGGAGAGAGGAGCGGGTGACGCAGTATTCTAGTCGGGGTGGCCGATTTCAAAGGCGGGCCTAAAAATCCGTCACCGGCATATCGATGAAGTTCCTGGTGCTGGCTTTCGACGCCCAGTCGGGGGCTGGTGCTGGGAGTTAAGGAGGAAGGGCGATCTACAATGGCATGTAGGCGTTGACCCTGCCTTCGCGGAGGTCCTAGTGCGTGGGATGAAACTTACGGCTAGGGTTGGACCTGCATGCGGTACCAGTTAGTGCTGTGTGCAGCGTAGCCTGCCTTGAGTGGGGTTGGTGAACAGCAGATTCCTCGATCTGTGAGGAATTGCAACAAACCTGCTCTGCAAAAGAGGCTAGAAATCGGTTGCAACGCCGGGGAAAACCCCTAGACTGCCTGCTAACGCAGAGCCTGACCGGGATTAAAGTGTGGACTGAGTGGTAATCTGGCCCTGCTTTCGGCAACGAAAGCAGAACAGGGCTGAAAGGGGAACCACCAAGACGGCGACGTTTTGGCGCCCTGCTGGGAAAACATGCTAGACCTAAGCCACAATATTGACCTGTCGGGCGTTCACCCGCTAACCTCTAATTTTCAGGGGATATTCAGGCCGCTACCGGGCGGCATCAGTTTATCACAGATGACTACCCGCTCTAATACCCCCGCTTCTCCTCCGCATCCGGGCTTACAGCCCGGCCTAAAAGAATGCGGAGTACATGAAACGGTGGGATAAGAGCGGCTACGCCACTGTATTAACTGGCTCTAAGCTTCANNACTGAAGCTTAGAGCCAGTTGAAAAGGAACGGGACACCTCGTCGAGGTATGTCCTCTTAGAAGGGCGAAGATGCCGGAGCGAAACAAATGGCTGCGCAGGGGATTGGGTAATGGCCTCCTCACCTTTATTCTCAGCTTGATTCTGACTTACGTAGCCAATGTCATCCTGGGGGTACTGGTGGTTTATTTTGCGCTGATCGTCCTGCTGCTGATCGTCCTGCTGGGGGTTGGCGCCGACATGGTCGGCTTCGCGGCTGTAGCAGCGGATGTCACTCCGCTAAACGCCAAGGCCGCCAATAAAGTTTTAGGAGCACGCCAGGCTGTCCGGCTGATCAAGAACGCCGACCAGGTGGCGGTCTTCTGCAGCGATGTGATGGGGGACATCTCCAGCACCCTGGCCGGCGCCATGGGCGCCGTCATTGTTTTCCGGCTGATCACCGAGCGCCACCTGGCATCCAATTGGTACACGATAGTTATGACAGCGCTGGTGGCGGCGGTAACGGTGTGCGGAAAGGCCCTGGGCAAGGGTATTGCCCTCCAGGAGGCCAGCGAGATCATGTTCCGGCTGGGTCAGGCGGTAGCTTGGGTGGAACGCCAGACCGGCCATGAA
>PKYJ01000049.1 GCA_003132605.1 Peptococcaceae bacterium
TGCTCTTGCCAAACTGCATAGCCACAGAGAGATTGACCGGTTGAAACAGAGGTACAGGCAGCTTACCTTTCAGTCCCCGAAGATGGCCGACGAGGCTCTGGGACTGCAGGTTATCAGGCTGAAAAACATGGCGCCGGGGCGCTCCGAGAAGTGGTACCTGGAGCGGGTGGTCCGTGAGTTGGAAAGTGGCCGGCTGCACTGCCTACACGAGGCTAAAAAGTGATGGAAGGGAGCGTTCATCATGCGGGCGATGATTTTGGATGCCCCGGGAAAACCCTTGCGCCTGGCAGAGGTACCGGTTCCGGAACCTGACCGGAACCAGGTTCTGATCAGGGTCCGGGCCTGCGGAATCTGCCGTACCGATCTGCACATCCTGGACGGAGAGTTGAAGGAACCCAAGCTTCCCCTCATTATGGGACATCAGATAGTGGGCACGGTGGTGAGCACGGGTGATCAGGCCAGTCAGTTCTCACCAGGGCAGCGGGTGGGCGTGCCCTGGTTGGGCGCCTCCTGCGGCCAGTGCCGGTATTGCCTCACCGGTCGGGAAAATCTCTGCGATCAGGCCCGTTTCACCGGCTACCAGATCGATGGGGGTTTCGCCGAATATACGGTCGCTGACTGCCGTTTCTGCTTTCCGATCCCGGATGAATATCCCGACCTGCAGGCGGCGCCCCTGCTCTGCGCCGGATTGATCGGCTACCGCTCCCTGGTCATGGCGGGAGATGCAGAGTACCTGGGCATCTACGGTTTTGGCGCAGCAGCGCACATCGTCGCCCAGGTAGCCCGCTACCAGGGGCGCAAGATCTACGCTTTTACCCGGCCTGGCGATGCGGAGGCACAGCGGTTCGCCCGGGAGATGGGGGCGGATTGGGTGGGCGATTCTCTGGCAGCACCTCCGGTGGAACTGGACGCAGCCATCATCTTTGCCCCGGTGGGCGAACTGGTGCCGGCGGCGCTGAAAGCAGTGGCCAAGGGTGGGACAGTGGTCTGCGGCGGGATCCACATGAGCGACATTCCGTCGTTTCCCTACGAGATTCTCTGGGGGGAGCGAGTGGTGCGGTCGGTGGCCAACCTCACCCGGAAGGACGGGGATGAATTTCTGGCCCTTGCTCCCAAAGTTCCGGTGCGCACCGAAGTGCAGCCTTTTCCGCCGGAGCAGGCAAACGCCGCCCTCGAAGCCTTGCGGCGCGGTGAGATCCACGGCGCCGGGGTACTGAATTGGGATGCATGAGAGAGGTTGCTGTCCTGTTTTTCCACCGCCCTTCGAGTCCACCCATTGTAATAATTTTCTTATTGTCCTTTAAGGTATACAGCGATGGCAAAGAATAGAATCTAGAAAGATGTTGCAACAATCCTGGTGAAAGGAGGTAGCTTACGTGTCAAAAAGCAAGGTCGTATTGTTGTCGTTGTTGGCAGTAGTGATTGCAGCAGCAATCGCAGTGGGCGTTGTGGGGTGTGCCAATAAAGCGCAACCGGCTGCCGTTACCCCGCAGCCGTCTGTCAGTGCCCCGGCAACTAGCGGTGTGAGTGCGCAGTCTGGCCAGTACAATCCGCAGCAGATGCAGAATAATATCAAGACAGCCCTTGCGAGTCTGGTCTCCAAAGGAACCATAACCCAGGCCCAGGCAAACCAGGTGGTCCAGTCTTATGCCAAGAGGCAGCCAAGCTCAAACCATCAGCCAAGTTCCGGTTATCAGCAGGGTTCCGGCCAGAGGCAGAACCCGATCCTGACCCAACTGGTGTCCAACGGGACATTGACTCAGACCCAGGCCACTGCAGTTAATCAGGCGATCAGCCAAGCGATGCCCCACCGGAGGCCGGGCGTTGCCACTTCCGGGCAGACAAGCCCAGGCACTACCACGCAATAATTGCGGGTAGTCGTCTGTGGTCAGTTTTTCAAGCAAGCGTAGCCCTCCTCACATAGATAGACCGGCGCCTCAACAGCTCCGGTCTTTTTTACCAGCACCCAGGATGCGACCGTTCCGGCTGAATCGGGACGGACGTTTTTTTGAGGTTTGCTGGCCATTTTGAAATGGCAACACTTCCATGCATGTTTTTTCGCCCTTCGGCAAAGATATAAAAAAACATAGGAGGGATCTTGCATGCATCATTTAACCACCAGAGAGCTGCTGTACCTCGAGGACATGAGCAGCCTGTTTGAATCGATCGCCAAGAACTGTGACTACGCGGCAGGCGGCGCTGTCGATCCCCAGCTTAAATCCTATTGCCAGTCCCTGAGCAATGAGCACAAGCAGTGGCTATCCGCTACGACTTCCTTTGTCACCAATAAGAGCAAACTACAATAAGGGGGAAAGCAAACATGGCAAACCAACCACAGGAGAAAGAATGGGCCGGAACGCTTCTCTACCTGCAGAAACTCGAGGCCCAGATGCTCTGCCACGCGGCGCTGGAGGGATCATGCGACCAGATCAGGAATCATGCCTCCGGCTTGCTGAACAAAAGCCTGCAGAACCAGCAGAACCTTTTCAGCATCATGAGCCAGAAAGGCTGGTACAAGGTGGATTCAGCCCCGCAAGAACTCTACGACAGCGCCCAGCAGAAGTTCACCATCATGCAGGCCCAGATGCAATAGCGATCGGTATTTAATCGAAACCAGGGATGCAACGGCTGCCCGTTGCATCCTTTTGTCGTTCCTGGGGTTTTCCCTGCCCGTGGCGCCACATTTGTTAGCCGGGGAAGTAACATGAAGACGCCTGAATATGATAAAATGTTCCTGTAAGCCTGCAAGCGGTCACTGACAACCCGCTTTAACAAAACAGGGGGTATTGTTATGACGCACGAGAACGGCAAGGAGTTTTCCCCGGCCTTTCTGATTCTGGCGTGCCTGTTCGTGATGTTCCTGCTGCTCTCCAACATCATCGCCGGGAAACTGATCCAGGTGTTCGGGCTGGTGCTACCGGCAGCGGTGATCCTGTTCCCGCTCACCTACCTCTTCGGTGATGTCATGACGGAAGTTTACGGCTACCGGAAGTCTCGCCTGGTGATCTGGGTGGGGTTTGCCTGCAACGCCCTGATGGCCCTGATCTTTCTGGCGGTGATCGCCCTCCCCTATCCCTCTTTCTGGCAAAACCAGAACGCCTACGCCACGGTGCTCGGCATGACCCCCAGGCTGGTGGGCGCATCGCTGGTGGCCTACTGGGCCGGGGAGTTTTCCAATTCCGCCGTCCTGTCGCTTATGAAGAAGCTGACCGGCGGACGGTGGCTGTGGACACGCACTATCGGCTCGACGGTGATCGGTCAGGGGGTGGACACCCTGATCTTCATCGCGGGCGCCTTCTACGGCCTGGTGCCGGGTGGAGTGCTGATCCAGATGGTGGTAGCCCAGTATCTTTGGAAGGTGGTTTACGAGGCCGCGGCCACCCCGCTGACCTACCTGATCGTAGGATGGCTGAAGCGGGTGGAAAGGGTCGATACCTTTGACTGGGGCGTGAGATACAACCCATTCGACTTGCTGGCCCAGGGCTTCAATGCAGGAGTTTGAAGCCCTGGGCCAGCAAGTC
>PKYJ01000060.1 GCA_003132605.1 Peptococcaceae bacterium
GTGGTCATCGCCGGGGGCGTGGGACTGGCTCCCCTGCGTCCGGCGGTCTACCGGCGGCTGGCTAAAAAGACCGGCCGGCTGGAGATCCTGTACGGCGCCCGGACACCTGAAGATATGCTCTTCAGAGACGAATTCCGGAACTGGGAGCAGGACGGTGCCAGGCTCATGCTGACCGCCGACAAGATCGCCGAGGGCGCCGATTGGCCCTGCCGGGTTGGCCTGGTTACCGCCCTGCTGGATGAGATGGAGATCATGCCGGGGCAGGGGCACGTCTTTATCTGCGGCCCGGAGGTCATGATGAAGTCCGTGGTCGGGGAATTGACGGTACGGGGCTGGCCGCTGGAGGAGGTCTTCCTCTCCCTGGAGCGGCGCATGGAGTGCGGCCAGGCGACTTGTGGCCGCTGCCAGGTGGATGACGTCTATGTCTGCCAGGATGGTCCCGTCTTTTCCTACGCCGTGGTCAAGGAATTGCTGGGCGTGGACATCTGAAAAGGAAGTGAACCCGTGACTGCTCAAGCGGATAAGCTCAAGATGGCTGTTTTCAAGTTCACCTCCTGTTCGGGCTGCCAGACGCCGTTCCTGAACATGGAGACGGAGATCCTGGACCTGGCCGATCACGTTGACGTCGCCTGTTTCGCCATGGCCAGCAGCGCCACCAGACCGGGGCCATACGACCTGACTTTCGTCGAGGGCGGCATCAGTTGCGAGGAGGATGTGCGGCGGATCAACATGGTGCGGCAGGAGTCCAAGATCCTGGTGGCCATCGGCAACTGCGCCGTCTACGGCGGCCCCCAGGCGCTGCGCAACTTCCTGCCTCTGGAAGACCTGAAGCGGGCTGTCTACCCGCAGCCGGACCTGATCCACTGTTTCCCCACCTGCAAGGGAATCGCTGACTACGTGCCGGTGGACGGCTTTCTGAACGGTTGCCCGGTCGACCAGGGCCACCTGCAGGATTACATTGTCAGTGTCCTGCTGGGCAAGGCCCCCGAGGTCAGCACCCGCAGCGTCTGCCTGGAGTGTAAGATGAAGGAGAACGTCTGCCTGATCGTGGCGGAAGGGGTGGCCTGCATGGGCGTGGTCACCGGGACCGGCTGCGGGGCGCTGTGCCCGTCCTTCGACCGGGGTTGCTACGGTTGCTTCGGTCCCAGCGCCGATCCCAACCTGAATGCATTTGCTAATCTGTGCCGGGAACTGGGGCTGACCGAGGACGAGATCCACCGCAAGCTGCGCTACATTGTCAACAATGCCAAGGCGTTCCGGGAGGAGGTGGTGAGGCATGTGCCCCAGCCAGTTAAAGGTTGATTACCTGACCCGGGTCGAGGGCGAGGGGGGGATCGAGCTCGACCTGGACGAGCAGCGGCGGCTGCTGGACGCCAGGGTGACGATCTTCGAGCCGCCCCGCTTCTTTGAGGGGATCGTCAGGGGGCGGCGCTGCGAGGAGATCGCCGACATCGTCTCCCGTATCTGCGGCCTGTGCCCGGTTACCTATCAACTGGGGACGCTGCTGGCCATCGAGCGGATTCTGGGGGTAGAGGTCAGCCTGCAGGTCCGGTTGCTGCGCAAGGTGTTCACCCTCAGCCAGTACCTGGGCAGCCACGGCATCCACGTGTTCTTTCTCGCCCTGCCGGACTATCTGGGCTACGACAATATCTTCGAGGTAGCCAGGGAGCACCGCGACCTGGTCAACCGCGGCCTGCGGCTGAAGAAGCTGGGTAATGACATCACCTCTTTCCTGGGGGCCAGGGAGGTGCATCCGGTCACAGCCGTTATCGGGGGATTCACCAAGCTGCCGCCCCGGAGCATGCTGGACGACCTGATCATTCAATTGAAGGCACGGCAGGAAGATGCCCAGGCCGCCCTGGAATTCGTCGCTCGCCTGCCCCGGCCCGCCTGGGTGGGCGGCCGGGTGTTCGGGGCGCTGTCACACCCCGCAGAGTATGGCCTTGACGAGGGGCGCTGGTGTACCAACGACGGCCTGTCCCTGTCGGCGGAGGAGTTCACCGGCTACGTCGAGGAGTACCAGGTGCCCCACTCCAATGCCCTGCGCTGCCGCCTGAAAAACGGCGCCTACTACATGGTGGGGCCGCTGGCGCGGGTCAATCTCAACTTCGAGCAACTCTCCGCTGAAGCCCGCCGTGCCGCCAGCCGGCTCAATCTCAGCGTTCCCGACTACAATCCTTTCAACTCCATTGTCGCCCGGCTGCTGGAGATCGTGCATGCCATCGAGATGAGTATCAATTACCTGGAAGAGATCGAGGTCCGCGAGGAATCACCCTCCTACGACATCAGGGCCGGCGCCGCCGCCTCTCTGATCGAGGCGCCGCGCGGCACCCTGTATCACCGGTTCCGGATCGACGGCCGCGGTTTCGTCCAGGAGGCCCGCATCATCGCTCCCACCACCCAGAACCTGTCGCGCATCGAGCAGGATTTAAAAGAGCTGGTGCCACAGATCGCTCACGAGCCGGACGACCAGATTGCCCGGGCCTGCGAGGTGGCCGTCCGCAACTACGACCCCTGCATCTCCTGCGCCACCCACTGCATCATCACCGGAAGATCATAACCAGATGGTGTTTTGTACCGGTGTTTGCTTCCGGGATTACGCTTACTTGCCCAATACGGTGGGCATCTTGTAAACCATCTCCGCTGCCTGTATTCTGTTGCGCCGCTCCGTATCCCCAGACTCAGCACCCCTGACTGATTCCGGGGAATCCCCCGATAGAACAGGTAACACAGGGTGTAGGTTGCCCCTGTGTTACCTGGTAGAGGACCGGGATGCGGTGTCCCCAAAGCTGATCCTGGGGCTTGGCCCGGAGCAGTCCACTGCAGTTGTTTTCCCGCAATGTATCCACGTCAAGCTCTAGGTGTGCCAATTGCGAGGTCGCGGGCGGCCGGCACTCCGCCCACAGACCAGGCTTCTTGCACGGCCCTGAGCACCGCCTGGGCAACACACTCTGCGGCGATGATTCCTACCTGATCAGAGCTTGCCTGTATCGATCCCCTGGACAGGGCGAAGATGGCGTCCCCATCATAGCAGGTATGGGTTGGGCTGACGGTGCGGGCCAGACCGAGGCAGGCCAGCGAAGCAACCCGGTTGACCTGCTCCTTGGTGAGGTAGGCGTTGGTCGCCACTACGCCCAGTACCGTATTGGTGCCTGGGAAGATGCGGCCCACCTCGCCTCTGGACATCAGTTCCTTGGTATTCATAAAGCCGCCGCTTTGGGGATCACGCAGCCCGGCGATGATCTCCCCGGTACTCGGGTCGACGACATCGCCCAGGGCATTGACCACCACTACGGCTCCCACGATCAGATCGCCCTGCTGCAAAGACCAGGAACCAAGGCCGCCTTTGGTTGCAGAGCCAGGCCCGAGCAGATTCCCGACCGTAGCTCCGGTGCCGGCCCCAACACAACCTTCGGCATGTTTCCCAGCGGTGGCTGCCAGGCAGGCGTCATAGCCCATTTTGGCATCAGGGCGCACATCCTTGTTTCCCGTGTGCAGGTCAAAGATGACCGCCGCCGTAACGATCGGCACCCTGGCGATGCCAGTGTTGTGACCGTAACCACGCTCCTCTAGATACCGGACCGCGCCGCAGGCGGCGTCGAGGCCGAAGGCACTGCCCCCGGCCAGTACCACTCCATGTACCAGCTCCACCCGACACCCGGGACGTAGTAAGTCTGTCTCTCTCGTGCCAGGAGAAGCTCCTCTGACATCCACCCCCCCGACCGCTCCTTCGGGGCATAGTACTGCAGTGCAGCCCGTCAGCGCTTCGTAATCGGAAACATGGCCCAGGAAAATGCCTGGAACATCGGTAACATTGCGATATAGTTCGCTACTCGCACCTTGAGCCGACACCATCAACCCTCCCGTTCAGTTCAGTCCATCGGATATCCGATGGACATTAACGATGTTAGCAGAACATCCTGCTGGAATCGAACACGATGCACAAAAGCTGTCTGTCGCCTTATAATGCCAACGATTCTAAGGATGTCGGGTTCGGCGATAGATACCCGTATGCCTATTCAGCGTTAGGGTATGCCACTTCGGGGAGTACTTTGTTGATCTTGAGCCTAACTGGCATGCCACGGTGGATGCTATAGCGGTCAGCCATATTAGCCGCGTACTCCCGTTAACTGCCGACTTTTTGATGGGCACGGTCTGCCTTGGCTTCAGCCTTTGCGTTGAATTTTGCAGCGTCAATGACGAACCTCTCATGAATACCCTCAGAAATCTTGTCAACACCGTCATCGGCAACGATCGAAAAAACGAGCTTTCTTCCCTCAACCTTTTCCAGCTTTGTTTTTACGGTAACCGTCAACCCGGGCGGAGTGGCAGCCACGTGGCTCAGCTTGATATCTGTGCCCACAGTCTGCTCGGTCGGCCAGTCGAGGTAAGGGTTGATGGCTTGAATGCATGTCCATTCGATTAGGCCGACCAGGTACCCCGTGGCCAGTACCTTGGGCATGGCCTTAAATTCAG
>PKYJ01000085.1 GCA_003132605.1 Peptococcaceae bacterium
GCAATCCCCCACTGAAGCCTAGAACTTGTTGAAGCCTGGCACCCGGCGCTAAAGCAGGCCAATAGAACAACTTCAGGCATACCTCGACCGCATCGGGATCGTAAAGAACCCCCTTGTTATGCCAAAGCTCGTCCAGCGCCATTTCTAACGGAAATGCCGGACGGTAGGGACGGTCGGACGCCATCGCCTCGATGACGTCGGCAATCGCCAAGATCCTGGCTTCCTTGACGATATTGTCTCCCGACAACCCCCTCGGATAACCGGATCCGTTCAGCCTCTCATGGTGCTGCAGCACAATCTCCGCCACCGGCCATAAAAAATCGATCGTCTTGACAATGTTGTAGCTGGCCTGGACGTGGCTATGCACCAGAGACCATTCAAGGCCGTTCAACATTCCCGGCTTGCTGAGGATTTCCGCCGGCACCAAAGTCTTTCCAATGTCATGAACCAGGGCCGCTGTTTTGATAGCTATTATCTGTTCCTTTGGCATGCCAAGCTCAGATGCTATTTCACAGGCAATACCGGCGACCCTGACCTGATGGTCTGCGGTGCAAGGGTCTCTCATTCCCACGATATAAGACAGGGACTTGACAGTCTGTTCAAGAGATTTTTCCAATCTTTCATAATTATTGACCATTTTTGACTCTATCTGCTTGCGCTCGGTGATATCGCTGATAAACGCCACATTTGCACAGCCGTCCGGCAGATCGATAACAGAGGTCTCGATATAGATTGGAAAAGTCGAGCCGTCCTTCCTCAATCCGACTGTTTCATACATTTTGGAGACGTGCTCGCCCCGTTCCCTCCTGGTCATCCTTTCCATGATATCCTGCCGGCATTGTGGGGCAAAACATTCAACCACAGGTTTATGCCGCAGCTCAGAGGCGTTTCTGAAGCCGAACATGGAGGCACATGCCCTGTTAACAAAAAGAATGCGTTCTTTGCGGGTTATGGTAATACACACCGGCGCATTCTCGAACAGGGTGCGAAACCGTTCCTCGCTCCCTTTCAGAGTATCATCGGTCTGTTGGCGTTCGATTTCAGCAGCGTCTTTCAATTCCATAACCCGACAGCGCAGGTTGTCGAGGTCAGTAATGAGTCGTTCCCAGGTCATTTCCGGTACTTCCATTAACTTTGCCTCCCCAGGAAAAGCCCACCCAGTTTTTAGTGAACTGCCCCCGCTTTCCGCAGCGCATTTCTTGCGCGGCCTCAAGCAGGCGTAACTCCGGGTGGTTGACTCTAAAGGTTTTTTCAGCATTCACGCTGGTTCAGGTTAGTATGACAAAAACAAAATATTTAATGAAGTTCCACAATTCGACATGGAATAGGAAAATCCTTCAAACCAACACAAATAATAGGCCATTATTCTACAAATTATTTTCGGCGAGCCTCGAATCTCGAACCTCGAGTAAGATGTCACGGAATTCGGAAAGGATGTCAGAAATATATTGACAGCCGGAGCATGGCATATTAACATGTTAATCAAGCAGGGCAACACTTGCCAGATGACTACCCGCTCTAATGCCCCCGCTATGAAGCGGTGGGATAAGAGCGGGTACGTCACCGGCTAAAATAATAGGGATCGAATGAAGGATGCGGAAGAAATGGGGCGTTGCCCCATACCGAAGGAGCAAGTCAACGCCTGCCCAGGGCGATGGCAAATCTTTCAGGTGAAAGGGACCGCACCCGGACGAACTCTGGAAAGTCTCACGCCCGCCTAGTGGGCGTGAGACGCCGAAGGTGCAAGCCCCGCACTAATGTAAGATGTTTGCTGCAAGCAGTCAAACTACATTAGTGCGGGGTGAAACTCTCAGGTAGAAGACAGAGGGCATGGGAGAACTCATCTCCCATGCCCTATTGTTTTATCCGGATGTCCACCGCGCCGCAGCAATCAAGGGGCTTTTTCCAGATGAGCATAGCGAGGCAACCAGGAGCGGAAACTGATTTAGGAGGGATGCGCATGTCATTGCAGAGGACTCCGTTATATCCAATACACCTGAAGTACCACGGCAAGATGATCGATTTTGGCGGATGGGAACTGCCGGTGGAGTATGAAGGTTCGGGAATCATCGCCGAGCATCACCACGTCCGCCGGCAGGCAGGATTGTTCGACGTGTCGCACATGGGCGAGGTTGACGTCAGGGGAGCAAAAGCGGCGGCCTTTGTCCAGAACCTGGTGGTGAACGACATCTCGCCGCTGGCGGAAGGCCAGATCTGTTATTCACCGATGTGCTACCCGGACGGCGGTTGTGTCGACGACCTGCTGGTCTACAAGTACGCCCCGGACCACTTTTTCATCGTGGTGAACGCCGCCAACGCGGACAAGGACTTCGCCTGGATGCAGGAGCAATCCTTTCCGGGCGCAACTCTCGCCAACCTTTCCAGCAGTTACGCCGAGCTGGCCCTCCAGGGCCCCGAGGCGGAGGCGGTGCTGCAGAGGCTCTGCGATGCCGACCTCAGCGCCATCAAGTATTATTGGTTCAACCCCCAGGTACAGATTGCCGGAATAGATTGCATAGTTTCCCGCACCGGTTACACCGGTGAGGACGGGTTCGAGATCTTCATCGCCCCCGACCGGGCCTGCGAGGTCTGGGAGGCGATCATGGCAGCCGGAGGCGGCCAGGTTCTTCCCATCGGCCTAGGCGCCCGGGACTCCCTGAGGTTTGAAGCCAAACTCCCCCTCTACGGCCACGAGATCGACAGGGACATCACCCCCCTCGAAGCCCGGCTCGACCGCTTTGTCAAGCTGAGCAAGCCGTCCTTCATCGGCAAGGAGGCCCTGGTCAGGCAGAGCGCCGCCGGACCGCAGCGCCTGTTGGCAGAATTTGCAATGATCGGGCGGGGCATCCCCAGGCCTCACTATGAAATTCAGAAAGACGGGCAGGTTATCGGATGGGTGACCAGCGGCGGATATGCCCCTACCCTGGACAAAAATATCGGTCTCGCCCTGATCAGACATGAATTCGCAACTGCCGGTGAACAGTTCGACGTGATCATCCGCAACAAGCCGGTCAGAGCACAGGCTGGAGCGGGCATCTTCTACAAGCGCCTAAAAAAATAACCAGGAGGAGCGATAAATATGGAAGTCAGGGAAGGTCTGTATTATTCCGAGGACCACGAGTGGGTCCGGGTTGAAGGAGACATAGCCTACATCGGAATCTCCGATTTTGCCCAGGAGCATCTCGGAGACATCGTTTACGTAGAACCCCCGGACCTGGACAGCGAGTTCGAGGCCGGCGCCGTCATCGGCG
>PKYJ01000035.1 GCA_003132605.1 Peptococcaceae bacterium
TACTTCTGCGTCGACAACCTGCCGCCCAAGCTGATCCCCAAGATTACCGAACTCTGCCAGCAGTCAGGGGAACGGGTGCGGCGGGTGGCCCTGGTGATCGACGTGCGCGGCGGGCTGTTCTTCGATGCCCTGAGCGAGGAATTGAACAACTTCCAGCAGCAGGGGATAAGGTACGAGATCCTGTTCCTGGAGGCCTCAGATGAGGTCCTGGTAAGGCGCTACAAGGAATCGCGGCGGCAGCACCCACTGGGAGAGGAAGTCTCAGTGCTGGAGGCGATCAGGGCCGAGCGTGAGCGGCTGCGGGAGTTTAGGGGCAAGGCCAGCATCATTTTGGACACCACCGGGATGAGCGCCCGTGATTTGAAGGAGAACCTGACCCAGCTTTTCGGCAAGCCGGAGAAGAGCAGCCTCTCGGTCACCCTGCTCTCGTTCGGCTACAAGTACGGCATTCCCATGGACGCTGACCTGGTGTTCGATGTCCGCTTTCTGCCCAACCCCAACTATGTGGAGGACCTGAAAAACCTGAACGGGCTTGACCCGGCGGTGGTGGAGTACATTTTCAGCGACGACGTGACCAAGCGCTTCATGCGCCGTTTTTACGGGCTGCTGCGTTTCCTGCTGCCCTGTTATGTACAGGAAGGCAAGAGCCACCTGGTGGTGGCAGTCGGGTGCACCGGAGGGCAGCACCGCTCGGTGGCGGTGGCCGAGCGCCTGGCTCACCTGCTGAAGCGCAGTTGCCAGGTCAACCTGCACCACCGGGACATCCCCCGCACCGAGGCGGTGAAGTTGACGTGAACATGGCAGAGATGCTGCAGTGGTTGGGGCAGCAGTACCGCCACCAGTCCCTGAAGCGGGGGCCGAGGATCGTGGCCATCGGGGGCGGTACCGGGCTTCCGGTGCTGTTGCGCGGCCTCAAACGATATACGGAAAACCTCACCGCCATCGTCACAGTGGCTGATGACGGCGGCAGTTCCGGGCGTCTGCGGGGGGAGTTCGGCATCCTGCCACCGGGGGATATCCGCAACTGCCTGGTGGCCCTGGCGGAGACCGAGACTCTGATGGACCGGTTATTCCACTACCGCTTTGACCAGGGTGAGGGACTGGCCGGTCACAACCTGGGCAACCTGCTGCTGACGGCCCTGACCGATATTGCCGGGGACTTCCAGACTGCCATCCAGGAGGCCAGCAAGGTCTTGAAGGTGCGTGGCCTGGTGCTCCCTTCCACCCTGAAACAGGTGGTCCTCCACGCCGAGTTGAGGGATGGAACAGTGATCAGCGGTGAGAGCAGGATCTCCCAGTCCCGGGAACCGATCAGGCGGGTGTTCCTGACTCCTGAAGGATGTGCCCCGGTGCCGGAAGCCCTGGAGGCGATCGCTGCCGCCGATCTGATCCTGATCGGACCAGGCAGCCTGTACACCAGTGTGCTGCCGATCCTGCTGGTGGGGGAGATCGTGGCCGCGATCAAGCGCTCTCCGGCCTTGAAATGCTACCTTTGCAACATCATGACTCAGCCTGGGGAGACCACGGGATTCAAGGCTTCGGATCACCTGCAGGCGATCTACGAGCACGCCGGGCGGGGCTGGATCGATTATGTCCTGGTCAACACCAGGAGCATTAACCCGGAAAAACAGGAGAAGTACGCCCGGCAGGGGGCATCCCCAGTGCAGGTTGACGACCAGGCGCTATACCGGATGGGGGTCCGGCTGATCAGGGCGGACGTGCTGGAGGACGGCGAGTTGGTGCGCCATGATCCCCAGAAGCTGTCCCGGGCGGTCATGAACGTACTTGGAAAAAGACGCCGCTTTCCTTCCCATGGTTGAAACCAAGGTTTTTCCACAGATGACTACCATTTTGGCGGTGAAGTTGATTGGCCAAGGAGCCATCCTTTTGTGTTCAAGTTAAAAGCGAAGTGGCCCGCCAGGCCGAGGTCCGCTCTTGCTGCCTGAGGGCGGAACTGGCGGCCTGCGCCCGCACCATGGGCAGCATGAGGATCGGGAGCAACCGCGAGGCGCTGCTGATCACTAGCGAGAGCCCTGCAGTGGCCCGCCGGATTTTCAAGCTGGCCCGGCTGTTGGGCTGGCAGGCGGATATCCTGGTACGGCTCTGCACCAGGCCCCGCCAGAGGCGCCTGTTTGTGGTGCAGATGCCCCTCCGGCAGCAGAATCTCTTTCTGCTGCAGGAATTGGGCCTGGCCGACCGTAAGGGCCGGCTCAAGGACCGGCTTGAGGGGAGGCTGCTCGACCGGAGCTGCTGCCGCCGGGCATACCTGCGGGGCTGCTTCATGGGCGGGGGTTTTCTGAACCAGCCCGGCCACGGCTACAACCTGGAGTTCGTCTTTGACAACAACGAGGCGGCCGAGGAACTGAAGGAGATCATGACCCAGTTTGGGTTGAACCCGAGCCGCCGGCAGCGGAAGGAGAACTGCCTGGTCTACCTCAAGGAGGCGGACCAGGTGGGGGAGTTCCTGCGGTTGATCGGAGCAACCCAGGGGGTGCTGGCCTTCGAAAATGGCCGCATCCTCAAGGATATGCGCAACCAGGTCAACCGCCTGGTCAACTGCGAGACCGCCAACGTGAGCAAAGCAGTGGAGGCCGGACTGAGCCAGGTGGAGATGATCAGTCAGTTGCAACACCGCCTCGGGCTGGAGTCGTTGCCTCCCCGGTTGCAGGACCTGGCCCTGCTGCGCCTGTCTCATCCGGAGGCGAGCCTGCAAGAGCTGGGCCGGCTGCTCGACCCGCCCCTGGGCAAGTCCGGCGTCAACCATCGCTTTCGCCAGTTGCGCCTGATCGCCGAGCAGAGCGCCCGGACTGAAATGAGGCCGCCCTGCCGTATCAAGAGGAAGGGGATGCATTGACGCTTGATCTGGAAGTTCTTGCGCAAGTATTTTGTTACCGGTATTTTGGTGTTGCTGCCGCTGATCATCACCGCATACATCGTGGTCTTCGTCTTCAACCTGGTGGACGCCAGGCTGAGAAACCTGATCTGGACCTACACCCACTACAGAATACCGGGTGCGGGGTTATTGACATTTCTCCTGTTGTGCTTCCTGACCGGCGTGTTCGTCCAGAACGTGGTTGGTCGGAGTCTCTTGAAATGGGGTGAGGCCGTCCTGCGCCGTATCCCTGTAGTTAAGAGCATCTATTCGGCCAGCAAGCAAGTAATGGAGGTGTTCGCCTCAGACCGCAACGAGGCGTTCCAGAAGGTGGTGCTGGTGGAGTTTCCGCGGCGAGGAAGTTTCATGATCGGCTTCCTGACCGGTGTGGCCCCAGTCAGCGTCAAACAGCAAGTAGAAGAAGATCTGTGGAATGTATTCGTTCCGGTCACCCCGCCTGGTCATGGCTATTTACTCATGTTGCCGCGCCGTGATATATCGATTCTGGACATGAGCGTGGAAGAAGGCCTGAAGCTGGTGCTTTCGGCTGGCATCACATCATCGCCGTCCTATCTTAGAACCCACCAGAATGAGAAGCCGGATGCCGGGCACTGAGACGATCGCCAACAAATATGTGGAGACACCGCAGGGTGTATTTGAACTGAAGGTGTTTTGCGGCGGATACGGACAATCTCCCCGCCTGAACGCAGGAAGCATTGAAGCCTGAGGTAGCAAGGAAACGGAAGCGGACTTCTTGCCCAGTAGCGGGCGACGAGAGTCTATTTTTTTGCTCTTTTTGGGGATTTTTGCCGGGAATCTGGATTGCATTGCCAGGTAAATGAGATATAATATTAGTTGGATTGTGATATCTTAATTGGTTGGCTATGGCTATGCGCCCATAATCCCCGTCGCTAATATTAATGTCAGATCATACATATGTTTGTAGTGGCAGAGAATTTTTCCAGAAACCGGAGCCATTCATCCCCCACTTTAGAAGAGGGGCTTCTAGCCAAGAAGGTTAAATAGAGAACCCCTGATAGGAGCAGAATAATAAGAGGTTAGTGGCGCCCGGCGATCCGAGCGCTGGGTGTCCGAATCAGCGGGCGAGGCACGGCGCGGTCTGATCCCAACAGCCAACGATTTGGTATGCCCAGAAACGTCGCTTCAGGCTCGACGCGCCGCATTCTTTCAGGTCGGGCGTGAGCCCGGATGCGGTTGAAAGCACGCTGGCACGTCGAGAAGTGAGATGTTGGATGCACATCCTAAATTATTAAGGAGGCTTCGCGATGCCAGTAAAACTTGGGCTCAATGGTTTTGGCCGCATCGGGCGGCTAGTTCTGCGCAAGGCTCTGGAAAACCCGGAGATTGAAGTGGTGGCCGTCAACGACCTGACCGACGCCACCACCAACGCCCACCTGTTCAAGTACGATTCCGTCCACGGGATCTACCGGGGAGCGGTGCAAGCCGTGGATGGGGTGATCGTCATCGACGGCAAGAGTATCAAGGTATTCGCGGAAAAGGACCCCAGCAACCTGCCCTGGGGCGATCTGGGAGTACAGATCGTAATCGAGGGCACCGGTTTGTTCACGGAAGCGGCGAAGGCTGCCGCCCACCTGAAGGCCGGTGCTAAGAAGGTGATCATCACCGCTCCCGCCAAGAACGAGGACATAACCATAGTGATGGGTGTAAACGAGCAGCACTACAATCCCGTCAAAGACCACATTATCTCCAACGCCTCCTGCACCACCAACTGCCTGGCGCCGGTGGTCAAGGTGCTTCACGAGAGCTTCGGGGTGAAGCGTGGCCTGATGACCACGCTTCACTCCTATACCAACGACCAGCGAGTACTCGACCTCGCCCACAAGGACCCGCGCCGGGCGCGGGCAGCAGGCCTGAACATGATCCCCACCACCACCGGGGCGGCCAAGACCGTCACCCTGGTGTTGCCCGAACTAAAAGGGAAGCTGACCGGAATCTCCATCCGCGTCCCGACCCCCAACGTCTCTCTGGTGGATTTTGTGGCCGAGGTGGAGAAGCCGGCGAGCGTGGAGGCGGTCAACGGCGCCTGCAAGTCAGCCGCCGAGGGGAGCCTGAAAGGGATCCTCGCCTACACGGAGGAGCTGCTGGTGTCCCACGACTACAACGGGGACGAACACTCCGCCATTGTGGACGGCCCCTGCACCATGGTGATGGGAGAGACGATGGTCAAGGTCTTTGCCTGGTATGACAACGAGTGGGCCTATTCCTGCCGGGTGGTGGACTGCGCCGCTTTCGTGGCTTCGAAAGGCCTGTGAATAGAAAATCAAACCTGGAAAGGATGGGGTCATTGAGTCTGAAGATCAAGAGCCTGAGGACCCTCAGGGAGATCGACGTCAAGGGGAAAAGGGTGCTGGTCCGGGTAGATTTCAACGTCCCCCTGAATGATCAGGGGGACGTAGCCGACGACTCCCGCCTGGTTGCCACCCTGCCGACCATCCGGTACCTCCTGGAGCAGGGGGCCGGGGTGATCCTGATGAGTCACCTGGGACGACCCGAGGGCAAGGTAAATGACAAGCTGCGCCTGGACGGTGTGGCCCGGCGGCTCGGAGAGTTGTTGGGCCGGCCGGTCAGGAAGGTTGACGACTGCGTGGGGCCGGCGGTGGCTGTGGCTGCCGATCAGTTGCAGCCCGGCGAGGTGCTGCTGCTGGAAAACCTGCGCTTCCACCCCGAGGAGGAGGCCAACGACCGGGAGTTTGCCCGCAGCTTGGCCTCGCTGGCTGACGTCTACGTGGACGATGCCTTCGGCACCGCCCACCGGGCGCATGCTTCCACCGTCGGAGTGGCCGAATTCTTGCCGTCGGCGGCCGGGTTCCTGATGGAGAAGGAGGTAACCATGCTGGGGCGGATCCTGACGGACCCGGACCACCCCTTCACTGCAGTGCTGGGTGGCGCCAAGATCGCCGACAAGATCGGGATGCTGGAGAAGCTGGTGGAGAAGGTCGACCAGTTGCTGTTGGGAGGCGGCATGGCCAACACCTTCTTGAAGGCGGGAGGCAGTGCCATGGGCGACTCCCTGGTCGACGAGAGCCACCTGGACTTTGCCAGGGATTTTATCCTGCGTGCCCGCGGCCGGGGAGTTGCAGTAGACCTGCCGGTGGACCTGGTGATTGCCCCGGCCACCCGCAACGGCAGCCAGCCGGAAACACGGGTGGTGACGCCGGGCGCCGTGCCTGATGGTTGGATGGCCCTGGATATCGGGCCCCGGACTGTCGAACGCTTCCAAGAGGCGCTTGCCAAGTCCAAGACGGTCTTCTGGAACGGGCCGCTGGGATTGTTCGAGCAGCCCGCCTTTGCCCACGGCAGTGAGGCGATAGCGCGGGCGATAGCCCGGCCGGGGCTGGTCTCGGTGGTAGGAGGCGGCGATTCCCTGGCCTTGCTGGAGAAGACCGGTGTGGCCGGGCAGATCACGCACGCCTCTACGGGGGGCGGCGCCTCCCTGGAATTTCTCGAAGGCCGGGAATTGCCCGGAGTTGCCGTATTGAAGCATTGACACTGGAGAGGAGATCATGGAGTCATGGCTAGCAGGATTCCTTTAGTCGCCGGAAATTGGAAGATGCACAAGACTCCCGCAGAAGCGGGGACCTTTGCCCGCAACCTGCTGGGTAATCTGCCCAATGACCTTGCCGTGAATGTTGTCGTCTGTCCGCCCTTTCCGGCTATCCCGGCGGTTGCTCTCAAGCTGGCGGGAAGCTGGATCTGCTGGGGCGCCCAGAACATGCACTGGGATGCCGAGGGTGCCTGCACCGGAGAGGTGTCGGCGCCGATGCTGCAGGCCCTGGGTTGCCGTTACGCGATCTTGGGGCATTCAGAACGGAGAATGCTCTTCGGGGAAACAGACGAGCAGATCCGCAAGAAGGTGAACGCGGCTCTCTCCTATGGCCTGAGGCCGATCTTCTGCCTCGGTGAGGAGCTGGCGACAAGGGATGCCGGTGAAGCTGAGATTTTTTGCCTGCACCAGTTGGCCGATGGCCTGGAGGGTTTGCCCTGGGCAAACCCGGAAACCCTGATCATCGCCTACGAACCGATCTGGGCGATCGGCACCGACCGCACCGCCCTGCCGGCAGACGCGGTGGCAGTGATGGGACTGCTGCGGGAAAAGATCGCCTCCTGGCACGGAAAAGATTTTGCAGAGCAGGTGCGAATTCTGTATGGAGGCAGTGTGAGCCCGGAATCCATCGCCGATTTTATGAAGGAAGAGCAGATCGACGGGGTGCTGCTAGGGGGCGCCAGCCTGAAGCTGGATTCGTTCAGCGCCATCATCCGCGCTGCGGCAGAGGTCAAACAAGGAACCTGAAACCCCGCGCATGCCGGGTGCCCGCTTGCGGGCGCGGCGCGGGGTAGGCCTCGTTCCCCAGCACTTTCAGTGCTGGGTCA